>JBDTYW010000043.1:0-10218 GCA_040005445.1 Candidatus Eiseniibacteriota bacterium | reverse complement strand
GACCTGGGAGGGCGTCGGCGCGGTCGGCGCGCGCACCGCGCCGGGCGTGGTGTTCGTGCGCGTGGTCGATCCGGAGGGCCGTCTGCTCGCCCACGGCCGGTTCGTGTGGCTGCCCTGAGCCCGCGCGACCCTGCGCGTGCGCGCGCCACCCTCGCGCGCGTCGCCGTCCTCGCGGCGGGCCTGCTCGTCGCCGCCGGGGCCGAACCTGCGACGCGACGCGTGCCCGAGGACTTCGCGAGCCTCGGGGCGGCGCTCTCGGTCTCGGGCGTGGGCGACACGGTGCTCGCCGCGCCGGGGACCTATGCCGAGAACATCGTGCTCGCTTCCGGGGTCACGCTGCGCGCCGGGGGGCCGGCCGGCTCGGCGGTGATCGACGCCGGGGGTGCGGGCGCCGCCGTCGAGGCCCGCAACCCGGCGAGCGGCACCCGGATCGAGGGCTTTCGGCTGACCGGCGGCACGGGCATCAACGACGCCGGCTCCACGCTGGGCGGTGACCTCGGGATCCTCGGGGGGACGCTCGAGGTGCGCGACTGCAGCTTCGACGGCGCGCACGCGAACTTCGGCGGCGGAAGCGGCGCGGCCGGGGCCCTGGTCACCTTCGAGCGCTGCGCGTGGACGGGCACCACAGCGGATTTCGGGGGCGGGCACTTCCAGTCCGGTGGCGTGCTCCAGTGGAGGGACGTCACGGCGTCCGGGACGAGCGCCGCCTCGGGCGGGGCGCTCTATGTCACCGGGGGCGCGCAGGTCACGGTCCTCGGGGCCGGAATCACGAGCACCAGCGCCTCGGGCGACGGCGGCGGGATTCACCTCGATGCCTGCGTGGCCACACTCTCCAACCTGCGGATCGACGGGGCGAACGCCGGCGGAGTCGGTGGCGGGCTGAGCATCGCCGCGGGCGGCCAGGTGATCGCCTCCTTCTGCGCATTCCTCGACTGCACCTCGGGACAGGGCGGCGGCGGATTCCATGTCTCGTGCGATGCCGGCTCGCCCGGCCTGGCCGCGGCGCGCACGCCCGGACTCGGCGCCCTGGCACCGGCGATCACCGACTGTGCCCTGCTCTCGATCACGCACGGCGATGTCCTGCTCGCGCGCGGCCCCGCGCCCGCGGCCGGCGCGGTGACCGGTGCCGGGGTGGTGCGCATCTCCTCCTCGATCATCGCCGGGAACCAGAGCGGGCTGGCGTGCCTCGACCCGCGTGCGACGCTCGACGTGACGTGCAGCGACCTCTACGCGAACGGCGGAGTCGATCTCTCAGGCTCGTGCCTGCCCGCATCCGCGGCCAGCAACCTCGCGGTCGACCCGCGGCTGTGCGATCTCCCGGGCCGCACTCTCGGCCTGTGCGCGAATTCGGCGCTGCTCTCCCCCGGGTGCGGCGATGACTTTTGGGGAGTCGGCGCGCTCGCCTGCGGCGCTTGCGGCCCGACCCCGACTCGTCCGACGACCTGGGGCCTACTCAAGGCGCGCTACCGGCGCTAGGTCGATCGGGCTCGCAAACTGCAACCCCTGTGCGCCGTAGAAGAAATTTACACTTCTGGCCACGCCGCTTTGCCCCAGCTTGGTATTGTATTAACATATTCTAATATAAGCATTTACGATCGATTATCGATCACGCCTCCGAGCGGAGCGTAGCCTTTTCCCTAACGATCGCCGGGAAGCTGTCCGATAAACCATTGACCCGTTCCGGAGGGCGTGGTTTGGTTCCGGCGGGCTCGAACCCCCGCTGGCCGGATCACTCCCGTCGAGCCCCAAACCCTCACGAAAGTTTCCATGAACCGTTTGTTCAACCGCTCGATTTCGTTCATTCTCTTCGGCGGCGCGCTCGCCCTGTTCCTCGTGGGCTGCGCGGCGAACGTGCGCGCGCAGGGTGATCTCGAGAAGACGCCCTGGGCGACGACCATGGTCTATCCCGTCGGCGATCCGCTCGACTACGAGCGCCCCGCTTCCGGAGATCACAACGGCTTCTCGCTCTCGCGGGGCGTGAACCTCGGCCGCCGCGGGGACCGACACGAGGGGCTCGACCTCGCGAACCGTACGCAGGGCGCCGAAGTGCGCGCCGTCGCACCCGGGCTCGTGGTGTGCACGCGCAGTGATCGCAAGTCGGGTTGGGGCAACATGGTCGTGCTCGCGCACCGGCTGCCCGGGGGCGACGTGCTGTTCTCGCTGTTCGCCCACCTGCTCCCGGGCAGCATTCGCGTCGAAGAGGGCCAGCTCGTCGCCCTCGGCCAGCCGCTCGGCAAGGTCGGCCGCACCGGCCACGCCACGGGCCCGCATCTCCACCTCGAGTTCAGAAGCCTCACGGGCTCGCTCGAGGCGCTGCGCGGACCCCTCACCCATGCCTGGGAAAGCGCGCACGTGGTCGATCCGCTGCGCATCTTCGCAGCCATGCGGACGCGTAACGATTCCTTCGGCTTGCCCCCCGGCCTGAGCGGCGCGGTCGGCATCGCCACGCCGTCGGCTCTGACCGCGCCGCCCGATCCCCTGCTGCTCACCGTCCAGGACGGCGGGCTGCCGCAATCGGCGCTCGATCGGCCGGATGAGGCGCTCACACGCGGTGAACTCTACCGTCTCGCATACTCCACGATGCGCCCCGCGGGCGCGGGAGTTCCCGCGCGCTGGACGACGCTGCGCGGGCAGATCCTGCGCCGCGCGAAGACGCTCCCGTCCGACGCCCGTTCGACGTTCGACGCGGCCCGGCTTCCGGGGCGCGAAAGCGATGCCCAGGTCGCCGCCAGCCTTACGGAAACCCGCGCCGTGATGGCGGCCTGCGACCTCGTGCGAGCCTCCTCGGACCGGCTCGAGCGGCCGGTTGCCGGCGCACCGAACCGTTCCGACCTCGAGCTTGGGTTCCCGCAGGGCATCGCCGCGGTCGAGTCCGACATCACGCCCTACGACGCCGCGCCGCTGCCCCGGAGCTACGTCGGCCCCCCGGCGGTCAGTCGCCGCCAGGCGGCGATGCTGTGGGCGTACGTCGCCGCGGGCGGAACCGCCAACGCAGGCCTGTCGACCGCCGAACCGCGATGAACGCGGGCAGCCACGTCGAGCTCGGCCGGCGCATCAAGCAGGAGCGCCTGCGCCGCGGCCTGACGCTCAAGGACATCGAGGCCAAGGTCGGGATCTCGGCCACCCATCTCTCCGAAGTCGAACGTGGCAAGAGCTCCCCCACCGTGGGCGTGCTCGAGAAGATCGCGCGCGCGCTCGGCACGCGCTCGGCGCTGCTGATCGACGCGGCCGCCGGCGTGCCGGTCTCCCACACCACGAGCGGCCACCGCCGCGTCCTACTCGCCGAGGACGGATCCGTCCGCACGGAATCCCTGTCGGACTCGTTCCCCGGCTCGGAGGTGTCGATCATGCTCACGACCTTCCAGCCGAGCGGATCGCACCCGAGCATGCTGCGGGCGCACGAGGGCGAGGAGTTCATTCACGTGCTCGAGGGCGAGCTCAAGATCACGGTCGGCGAGGAGACCTACATGCTCGCCGCCGGCGACTCGATCCACTTCAAGTCGACGCGGCCGCACGCCTACACGAACGACGGCGCCGAGCCCTGTGTCGCATTCATGGCGACCTGCCCGCGCTACGGGCTCTGAGGAGCCCATGCGCAAGGGCGAGATCGGACGACGCATTCGAACGGTTCGGAGGGAGCGCAGCCTGACGCTGCGCCAGGTCGCGGCCGCCGCCGGGCTGTCGGCGACGCACATCTCCGAGATCGAGCGCGGCCACACCACGCCGACGGTGGGCGCGCTGCTGCGCGTGGCGACCGCGCTCGGCAAGGAGCCGCACTACTTCCTCGAGACCGAGCGCCTGCCCGAGGTGTCGCTCGTGCGCGCCGCCGACGAGAAGCGCCCGCACGAACTGAAGGCCCCGCGCGGCTCGTCCGAGGCCCTGACCCATGGCATTCCCGGCAACCGGATCCTCGCATCGAGGACCACCATCGCGCCCCACTCCACCGACAGCGACGTGCTGTCGTTCCCGGGTGAGGAGGGCGGCCTGCTGGTGAGCGGCGAACTCGAGATCCACGTCGGCGAGACGGCGTTCCACCTCAAGGCAGGGGACGGATTCCACCTGCGCTCGGACCTGCCGCACACCGTGTTCAACCGGGGCGACGTGCCCGCCGTGATCGTCTGGGTGACCACCCACACGCCCAGCGGTGGCTCCCTCATGAGCTGATCGCCTCCTCCCCGGCCCCCCCGCCGGGAAGGTCAGGGACTGGCCGCCCGGCCAACTCCGGGCCGTGCCGGACGCTCGCCACGCCCGCCCGCGCCGGCCCGGCGCGCGCCGCAAAGTCCGCGCTTCGCCTGAGCTGCACCGTGCAACCTGCAAGGCGCCCGGCCAAAACCTCGCCTGGCGCGGGCGAATTGCCCAAGCCGGTGCGAAGCGCCGCAATCACTTGCCCGATCCTCCCGCCCCCCGACGCCGGTGGCACACGACATGCTTCTATCCCCTTTTCGGAGTCCTGAACCGAAGGGGGATGGAGCGTCATGCATTGCAAACGAAACCAAGGATTCAGCCTGGTCGAGCTGGCGATGGTGCTCGTGGTGGCGGGGCTCGTGCTCGCGATCGGCGCGCCGTCGCTGATCACGTACCTCAATTCCAAGCGCGTGTCGGACGCGGCCCGCGTGCTCAGCAACGAGATGCGGCTCGCCCGGCAGAAGGCGGTGACCAACGGGACGCGCAACTGGGTCTATACCCAGTGGGGCGTGGGGGCCAACCAGTACTGGACCGGGTTCCAGACGCCGGACGGCAGCGGCGGCTGGAACACCAAGGTGTGGACCGGGCCGATCGATCTCCCGGCGCGCACGAAGCAGATCCAGGCGAATTTCTCGTCGTACACCAGCTTCGGCTTCGAGCCGAACGGGCGGCCGATCGATGCGAGCGTCGCCGCCAACAGGACGTCCGGCCTGGTGAAAGTGATCTCGACCATGCCGTCGGTGACCGACACGATCACCGTGAACCTCGATCTCTCGGGGTCGGTGTGGTGACCGCGCGCCCGTCGAAGCTCGCGCCGCGGCCGCGGCCCGTCCCCCCGCGCCGCCCGTCCGGCCGCGCGGGCTTCAGCATCATCGAGCTGATGGTCGCGCTCACGGTGCTGGGGCTCGGCATTCTCGGGATCGCGGCGGTGTTCCCGCTGGGGTCCCAGATGCAGGTTCGCGACCGCATGCGCACCTCGGGCGCGGACCTCGCGCAGCAGAAGATGGAGCAGCTGCGCAACGAAGCGTGGGCCGGCTCGAACATGACGGACGGCGTCCACCCGGCGTCGACCGGAGAAACGCTCAGCATGTCGAACGAGGGATCGTTCAACCGGCGCTGGACCGTCGTCACCCAGGCCGGGGCCTTTTCCGAGATGAAGCAGGTCACGGTGCGCGTGCGCTGGACGTTCGGGCGCGCCGACTCCGTCGAACTGGTCTCCAACTTCAGAAAGTGATCGCCATGCGCTCTCGTGGACTCTCCGACATCCAGCCGCGAACCGCCCGCGCCGGATTCACGCTCGTCGAACTCATGATCACGCTGGTCCTGCTGGCCCTCGTGATGGCCGTGATCGCGACCGTGATGATTTCCAGCCAGCGTTCGAAGGCCGACACGGAAGGTCGCCTCGAGGCCCAGCAGAGCGGGCGCGCGATCGCCGATCTCATGACCGCCGACATCCGCACGGCGGGATACGAGACCGACACCGACGCCATTCCCCCGCAGCAGCCGTTCGCCTACGTGGACTCGCTCGAGATCATGATCAACACCAACATCACGCCGTTCCCCGATACCCTGGGGACCCGGCAGGATCCGCGGGCGCTCAAGCCCGACGTCACGCCGCGGCCCCACAACCTGACGGGCGCGTACCTGCCCACGAGCATGTATACGACCGGCGCCGAGACGATCGTGTACACGCTCGACCTGAACAACGACGGTGTGGTCGACGCGGCGGACCAGGCGGTGCCGCTGGCGGCCGAGGCGCAGCGCACCGGGAACCCGAACGACTTCGTGCTGGCGCGCGCCAGCTACGGCTACGTCGCCGGCGGCAGCAACGGCGGGAGCCTCGAGAAGGTCGGGCTGGTGCGGGGTCCGGGCTCCGGCATTCCCGCGATGTTCACGGTCTACCTGAACTCGAGCGCGACGCCGTGGAACTGGAGCAGCGGGCCGATCCCGGCGAACCGGCTCCAGGACATCACGAGCATCAAGCTCAGGGTCACGACCGAGGGCCGGCGGTCGCGCCCGGACGGCAGCTACCCGCGCTCGACGCTGACGACCGAGATCAATTCGCTGCGCAACACGCCGAACGCGTTGAGCACGCAGACGCTCTACCACGTGACCGGATACGTCTTCAAGGACACCAACAAGAACATGGTCAAGGACGGCGGCGAACCGGGCATCGCGAACGTCATCCTGCGGCTCGGCTCGACCTCGGTCGTGCAGACCGGCTCGTCCGGTTACTACGACATCTCCGGGCCGCCGGCGGCCTACCTCCTCCGCCAGTCGATCCCCCCCGGGTACGGCGCGTTCGGCCCCGACTCGCTGGCGATCGACTGGAATGCGTCGCCGGGCAACATCGTGTACAGCTTCGCGGATACGGCGCTGAATGGCGCGTTCGTCAACGACACGTGCTATGTCGACGACAACAGCAACGGCGTGTGCGACGTCTCCGACTCCCGCGTCCCCGGTGCTACGGTCTCGGCCGGCAGCAACTCCACCTACAGCGGCGGCGACGGCGGATCGAGCATGTTCCTGCCGTCGGGCGCGGTGTCGTTCTCGGTCAGCCCGCCGGACTCCTACACGGTGGTCAGCACGAACCCGGTGAGCATCACGGTCGTCAACGGCGTGAACCAGACGCTCTACACCCGCATGTCCAAGTCCGGCACGGGCACGGTCACCGGCTACGTTTACAAGGACACGAACAAGAACGGCTCGAAGGACGGGGGGGAAGCCGGCATCGCGAACGTCTGGGTCGGCGTCACCAGCAACTCGGGCGCAAACGTCCTCGGCTTCGCCGTCACGGACGCGAACGGCCTGTACTCGATCATCGTCCCGAACAACATGCCGGCCGCGGTGACGCCCTACGCGGTCACGTTCGTTCCGCCCGACAACTACTACCCGACGAGCGCCACGGCGATCTCGCCGATCTGGCTGACCACCGGGCAGACGATCTCGGGCCAGGACTTCGGCGTCGTCAACTTCGTGGCGTTTGGGCTGTTCGCCGACCGGGTGCTTGCGCTCGGCACGGCGAACCTGATGGAGAAGGACTGGAGCGGCAATGCGAACCAGTGGGCCTCGAAGGGATCCTACGACCAGGACCTGATCCTGTGCTCGGAGTACGTGTCCAATCCGAACATCTCGGTCTGGTTCAATAACATGGCCTCGACCCCCGTGTTCGACTCGCTCTACACGTACCAGAGCAATGCCCAATCCTCCGCGCTCTCGATCGCAACGGGCCAGATCGACACCTCGACCGTGAGCCCCAATGTACTCGTGCGCGAGGACGCGGTGACCGGGCTGGCGTACAAGGCAAGCGGCAACATCGCGGTGTGGCTGAATCAGAACGGGTCGGGCAACGAGGGGCACTTCTTCTCGGCGCCGCAGCTCTACATGACGGCCGATCTCGGCGACGTGACCCAGGTCGCGCTCCACGAGTGCACGGGCAGCCTCGGCGCCATCGACATGATCGTCGGCACGAAGAGCCCGACCTCGTACACCGGCACGCTCGAGGTCTGGAAAGGCTCGGGGACCGGGACGTTTACGCGGGACGAGATCTACCCGCCAAACGGCAGCCTGCCGGGCAACGCCCTGGGCGAGGTCAAGGCGCTCCTGGTCGCCGACGTCAACGGTGACGGCTACAAGGACTTGATCGTCGGCACGCGCACGGGGGACGGCACGGGCAAGATCCACGTCCTGCGCTACGTTTCCCGCGCCGCGGGGGCGCGCTACGTGACGTTGGGCACCTACTCGGTCGCCGGCGAGGTCAACGCGCTGGCGATGACGGACCTGAACGGCGACGGGTACAAGGACATCATCGTCGGCACGCGCGTCAGCTCCACCAAGGGTGACGTCCAGTACTGGAAGGGCAACGCGATCGGCACGTTTACCTATGCCTCGGCGTTCCAGGCGCCGGGACCGGTGCTCTGCCTGACGGTCGCGGACATGGGCGGCGCGAGCAAGGAAGACATCATCTACGGCTTCCGCGACAACGAGAGCGCGTTCACGGGCGGGGTGCGCATCCTGTACACCGAGCTCTACGCGCTGCCGCCGGACGACGTCGACCCGGCGGGCGGCACGTCCAGCTACATGACGACGTCGATCGCGGCGTGGAACTTCAACTACCGCCTGAACAACACGACGGCGGGCCCGTACTACCTGGATCTCGCCGTCGCGCAGAAGCCGACGTCGACCACGGGAAGGCTGCTGGTCTACATTCGCTGACCCTTGCGGGCGCGACACGAGAGGCGGAACGATCATGATCACGACTACGAAGCAGCCCGCAGGCCGGCCGGCCCGGACCGGCGAGGAAGGGATGGCGCTGATCCTCGCGCTGCTCGTCCTGCTGGTCCTGACCGTGATCGGTGCCGCGCTGATGGCGAGCGTCAACACCGAAACCAAGATCTCCGGCTACCAGCTGCGCGACACCCAGGCGATGTCGATCGCCGAGGCCGGCGTGCAGGAAGCGATGCTGCGCATCAAGCGCGGCGACGTCCCGAACGACTCGAATCCCCGCCGCGTGACCATGATCTTCAACCAGGTGGCGGGCTCGTTGCCCTCGGTCGGGACGGACACGACCGCGCTCGCCACGCTCCAGCCGAGCGGCGCGTACCTCGCGTACTCGACCGCGACGAAGAACGCGTTGAGCACGCTGAGGGTGCAGTACAAGACCCGCGGCGGCGCGATCCTCAAGTACGACGACGCTGCAAACCCGAAGATCAACACCGCCACGGGCAACCCGATCTGGACGATCACGGCGACGGGCACCAAGGGCAGCGCCATGCGCCAGGTCTACGCCGAGGTCACGCAGTCGAAGTTCAACGTCATGGTCAAGGGCGCGGTCGCGACCAACGTCGCGATCCAGTTCACCGGTAATATTCAAGTCTGCGGTCACGATCACCTGATGTCCACGCCACCGCAGACCGGCCCGAACACCTGCCACACCTCGTACCATGCGCCCAACCCCCACACCACCTGCCTGCCGGGCGCGTGGGGCTCGAGTACCGTCAGCCAGAACGGATCGAGCAACCTCTTCGGCGATCCCGTGCCCTCCGTGCAGAACCAGACCGGCTTCTACAGCGGCCCGTGGGACGCGGTCGGCATGTCGCAGGCGGATTTCTGGGCGTGGGTCGGAGCACCCCAGTCCGGCACGCCGAATCCGCCGAACGGCATCTACTACCTCGACAACAACAACATCAAGCAAGACGCCACCGGCAGCTGGCACTGGACGGGCGGCAACGGCGAGGGCTTTCTCTACATCGACGGCGACTTCAAGGGGAATGGCGGGTTCACGTTCAAGGGCCTCGTCTACTGCGAGGGCGACTTCGACGTCAACGGCAACTGCTGGATCCTGGGCGGCCTGATCGCCAAGGGCAAGACCACGATCAAGTCGAACGGCTCGGCGATCATTCTCTACTCGAGCGACACCATCAAGCAGATGCTGGGCAAGTACGGCGGCAACATGCGCACGATCGCCTGGCGCGAGCTCTAGCCGCACCCCCACGCTTCGCTGTTCGTCCTGGCCGCCGTGGCTTGACAGCCGCGGCGGCCTGGTTCATGTTGGGCACGAAGTCGCAAGGCCGTGACGGGGACCAGTACGCAGGCAAGCCCGCAAGAGCGATCCGGGGACGGTGGGAGCCCGGAGCGGAGCCCCGGCCGAAGATCACCCCCGAGCCGCCGCCCGAACCGCCGCCGCGCGACCCGCGTGGCCGCCCAGTAGGCGCGGACGTTCGCCCACGACACGGGCACGCGCTGGCCCTCCAGCGCCCGAGGCCGCCCCGGCGACGGGACGGTGAAGTTGGGTGGAACCGCGAGCGCACCTCGCCCCAACGAGTCCACGACTCGTTGGGGCTTTTGCGTTCCGGTGAGGAACGCGCGGAGGAACCGGAATGAGCTATCGCGACACGCTGAACCTGCCCGACACCGACTTCCCGATGAAGGCAAACCTCCCCCAGCGCGAGCCCGATTGGATCCGCTTCTGGGAGGAGCGCGACGTCTTCGGCCGCCTCGAGCGCGAGCGCCGGGCATACGCCGACGATCCGG
>JBDTYW010000042.1:0-10477 GCA_040005445.1 Candidatus Eiseniibacteriota bacterium | reverse complement strand
CTTGCTGCCGGGACGGCCCGGTCAACACCAGGCCCGCGCGCACCGCCTCGACGCGCTCGATCAATTCATGGAAAGACTCGGCGAACGTGCGCACGCCCTCGCGCTCAAGCTTCTGGCAGGCCTCGTCGAGCGAGATGCCGGCGCCCTGGAGCCGAACGAGCACCTGCTTCGCCTCCTCGACCTTCGCGGGGATCAGATCGCCGCGGACGCCGTGGTCGGCGAACGCCTTGAGCGTGTCGGGCGGCATCGTGTTGACGGTGTCGGTCGCGACCAGCTCGGTGACGTACTTGGTGTCGGAATACGCCTTGTTCTTCGTGCCCGTGCTCGCCCACAGCGGGCGCTGGACGCGCGCGCCCTTCGCCGCCAGGGCCTCCCAGCGCGCGCCCGCGAAGAGCGCGAGGAAACGCCCGTACGCCGCGCGCGCGTTCGCCACCGCGATCGTGCCGAGCAGCGACTTCGCCGCCTCGCGCACCGCCGGGACGCCGCCCTCGGCGATCGCCGCGAGCTGCGGATCGACCAGGCTATCGACGCGGCTCACGAAGAACGACGCCACCGACGCGATCTTCGAGACGTCGCCGCCGCTTGCGCGCAGGTCCTCGAGCCCGGAGAGGTAGGCCTCGACCACCCGTTCGTAGACCGCGACCGAGAAGATCAGCGTGACGTTGATGTTGATGCCCGCGCCGATCGCCGCCCGGATCGCAGGAATGCCCTCGGCGGTCGCGGGAATCTTGACCATGACGTTCGGGCGCGCGACCGCGCTCCAGAGCCGGCGCGCCTCGGCGAGCGTCTCGGCGGTCGAGCGCGCGAGCAGCGGCGAAACCTCGATCGAGGCATAGCCGTCGACACCGCTGGTGCGGTCGTACACGGGACGCAGCACGTCGCACGCGCCCTGGATGTCGGCGACCGCAAT
Source organism: Candidatus Eiseniibacteriota bacterium (assembly GCA_040005445.1). Lineage (GTDB taxonomy): Bacteria > Eisenbacteria > RBG-16-71-46 > RBG-16-71-46 > DASYSL01 > JANPEF01. The sequence continues at coordinate 9,567 of JBDTYW010000042.1, read as the reverse complement.
CGCGTCGAAGATCTCGTTCGCGGTCTTGCCCTCGCGCGCAAGCGTGGTGATGGTGGCGTCGTAATCGTGGGAACCGGCGATCGCCTTCTCGAAGATCGTGGGATTCGAGGTCAAGCCCGAGACCAGCCCGCCTTCGACCATGCGCTCGAGTTCGCCCCCGGTCAGCAGGTCGCGGCGAATGAAATCGAGCCAAACGCTCTGTCCGGCCGCGAACAGCGCGTGAATCGGGGTGCCCGCCATGGCTTGCTCCTTCGGATCAGGGGACCAGGCGCGCGCAGCGCTTGCGCGCGGCCTTCCTCTCCAAAGTACCGCCGTTGCATCCGGCAACACAACCGTGGCCCGGACCGGGCAGAGATCGCCGGATGGTGGAGCGCGCCGGCGGCCCCTGCGTTCCGTTCGGGACGGGGGAATGTCCCGTGCGGGGCACCCCGTCCCAGCGCGAGCGGGGGCAGGATCCGGCGCTTCCCCCCGGACTCACGACGAGGCCGTCACTTAGCGCAGCGGGCCCGTTCGGGCACGCGGCTTGCGATGTCCGGCTTTGTCGCAGCACAAGCGGGAGGTCGGACATGACAGGGACCTTGCACCATGACCGTCGCATCGCGTTCGGGATCGTCTTCGCCGGCCTCGGGACCGTGGCCGCCGGTGCCGCTCCGGCATCCGCCGGCGCGGGCGCGTTCGCACTCGACGCGCAGCGCTACTCGGTCGACGGCGGTCGGACCGTGAAGTCGGCGACGGCCGTCGGCGTCATGGCGGGCCCGGGCTTCGACGCCTCGCTCGCGCTCTCGCGCATCGACGACTCGTTCGACGGCGCCGGTTACGCCGCGGGCCTCGGCGGCTCGGTCGGCCTGGCGTCCGCGCTGTCGCTGCGCGGCGGCGTGACGCGCGTCCTGCGCTCGACCGCGCCCGATGCATGGAGCCTGCGGCTGGGACCGGAGATCCACCTCGGCCGCAGCACGCTCGGGGCGAACCTGTTCCGCACCCGCAGGGACGACGCGGTCGTGACGCAAGGCTTCGCCGCCGATCTCGAGCAGGCGATGAGCGCGCGCTTCACGACCCACGTTGGAGGATCGTTCGCGCACACCCAAGGCGAGGCGGACGCGCGGGCGGGCGAGTTCGGCGCCCGTTGGAAGGCGGTCGGCCCGCTGCACCTGTTGGGCGCCGTCGGCCTGGCGAGCGATCCCGACGGCGTGCTCACCGGTAGCCCGGGCGGCGGCACGGGCGGCGGGCCGATCGGTGGCCTGGGCCCGGGCCTCGGCCTGGGCCGGGACCCGAGCGGCCCGGGCGCTGGCGGCTCCGCCGCGGCCCGCGTCACCGCTCGACTCGGAGTTCGCATCCTCCTGCCCTGACGCGATCGCCTGGGCAGGTCCTGGCCGGGCGCGATTCCGGGCGCCTCGGATCGGAGTGGCCGGAAGCCGCTCCTTCAAACTCACAAGGAGAACTCAGCCATGACTCGCAACCCGCATCTCCGCAAGGAAGTTCTCGCCCTGCTGCTCGTGATGGGCACCGCCCCGCTCGCGTTCGCGCAGGGCACATCGAATACCACCGAGGCCGGCGCCCAGGCGGCGACCAGGGCGCAGGCCGGATCGGCCGCGAGCGTGTCGGCCGACGCTAAGGCGAGCGCGCGCACGGAACTCGCACAGCGCCTCGAGGAGCGCGCCGCGAAGGTCTCGGCCAAGTCGCAGGCCGAGGCGAACGGCAAGCTCGAGGCCGCTGCGAAGAAGCTGGATGCCAGCCAGGAAGGCGCAGGCGAGGCGAAGATCGCGGCGCGGATCGGCGCCGAGTTCGGGATGACCACCCAGGCCGTGCTCGACCAGAAGCAGGCGCTGGACGCCTCGTGGGGCAACCTCATGATCGCGCACACGCTGGCGGCGAATGCTTCGTCCGACGCCGACGCGACGGTGGCGAATCTCGAGGCGATGCACGAGGCCGGCATGGGCTGGGGCAAGATCGCCGCCGGTCTCGGCCTGAACCTCGGGCAATCGCTGAACGCCGTCGCGGCCGAGTCCCGCGTCGCCGCTGGCCTGACCCGCGCCGACGGCAAGGTCGCTTCCATCGGCGCCGACGGTGCCACGCAGGCCGCGCTGCGCGGCGCGACCCACGCGAACGTGAACGCGAATGCGAACGCCGCGGCGAAGGCTGCGGACGCGACGGCTTCGGTCTCGGTGGACGGCGCGGTCGGTCACGCGCTGGGGCACGTCAAATAGGATCCGCAGTCAGGCGGAGCAACGAAGACGGGCGCCCCACCCGGGGCGCCCGTTTCTTTTGCGGCAGGCGGCAGCCACGCGGGCTCAGGGCGGGTAGCGCTTGTCCTCGATCATCACCGTTAGCGACTCGGTACCGAGGGTGTAGCCGCTCTTGAGCGTCCCCTGGACGCCGACCTTCGCGCCCTCGCGCGGCACGCCGCCGCTCTTGGTCACCACCGTCATCTTGCCGGTGCCGTCATCCACCTTGTAGAAGCCGGCGCCAAGCGCGCCCGCCGCGCTCGCCACCGTGCCGGCGATGCGCACCGTGCCCGAGTAGCGCGAGGGGTCGTCGAGCAATTCCTTGATCGGAGTCGTGCCCTTGCAGCCGGCGAGGGCCAGGAGCCCGAACGCGGCGAGGGCGAGCAGCCCGGACGCGCGGCGGGGCGCGATGTGCGAGGTCGTGGAGCGCATGGGTGGAACCTCCGTGTCGGTGGAGCGGCGGGCGTACCGGGAATTACTCGTCGTTCGCAAAACCGCGGCCAAGCGTCGGATTGCGCGGGCCGACCTCCCCGCCGGAGGAGACGCCCGGCCCGGGCAGCCAGCGCTTGGGATTGGGATCGAGGTCGAGCCGCGGCGGCATCTGCGAGAGCAGGGGCGGCGCGATCTTCGCCCGCAAGACCTTGCAGCGCGAGCAGCGCTCCCAGGTCAGTCCGCTGCCGGGACCGTCGACCGGCGTGAACTTGTGCGTGAACGGGATGCAGAAGGCCATCGGCTCAGAATTTCCTTTCGTCAACGGTGAGAACAGCTTGTCCGACAATCGTCTAACTCGAAGGGACCGCCGCGGGCCACCACCCGTGGCTGGCCGCCTGCGCGCCCCAGACCGCGTCCGGGGCGTCGTGCACGTGGTACACCCAGCCGGTCGTGATCTTCGGAAGAAAATAGGTCGACTTCTGCGGCATCCGCTCGCCGGCGCGTGCCACGGCGAGCACCTGCGCGACCGGCGTGGCGTTCATCAAGAACGCCGCACTCGGCGCGAGCGCCCCCGCCGCCCCCGCGACCGCCCCGGCGGCCGTCTCCTCGCCGCGCACGATGCGTACCGCGCCGGTCATCGACTTCACGTACTCGACATGGCTCTGCGCGGCGAGCTTCTCGGCGGTGATGCCGAGCGCCTTGCCGAGTACAAGCTCGTGCAGCTGCACGACGTCGAGCACCTGGAGCGCGGGTGGGACGTCGAGGCCGGCGAACGTCTGGGCGCGGGCCCCGGAGTCGAGCACGAAGCCGGTGAGCACGCGCTCGTGCGCGCTGACGGCGACGAACGCGCCGACCGGGTGGTTCGTCAGGAACGCCTCGGCGCGCCAGGCTGCGGCTTCGGCATCGGCGCAGTCGCCGAGGCCCTCGATGCGATACGGGCCGTCGAGCTTCTCCGCCAGCTCGGCCATCGTGAAGTGCTCGAGGCCGCGCACGACGCGATGCGTCGGCAACACGAGCAACCCCGGGTCGCTCGCCTCGACGAAGCACGCGAGCATGAAGTCATACGCCTGCGGGAACGGCGCGTCGGGCTCGGCCGCGCGGCGCTCGCGGCGATAGCGCAGCGCCGCCTCGTAGCGATGATGCCCGTCCGCGAACACCAGGCCCTGGCCGCGCAGCGTGCGCGCGATCGCCTCGACGCCGGCCGCCATGCAGCGCGCCTCGGGCGAATCGTCACCGGCGTTCGCCACGGCCCACAGCGTCTCCTGGCCCTCGGCCGTGCGCGCCGCGGCCAGGGGCTTCTGCGCGCGCGCGGCATCGACGGCGGCCTTGACCTCGCCCTTGGGATCCTCGTAGAGGACGAACCCCGGGGACAGGTTCGTGCGCGTCGCCGAGAGCAGGCGATAGCGATCTTCCTTGGGCGCATTGAGCGTGCGCTCGTGCGCATAAACGCCGCCCTCGCCGAACTCGCGCAGCTCGAGCAACCCGAAGAACCCGCGGCGCGTGAGCTCGCGCGCGGCGTGCGTGAAGCGCTGCTCGTAGGGATAGAACGCGGGGACCCGGTCGCGTGCGAGCGCCCCCTCGGCGAGCCAGCCGTCGAGGCTGCGCCGCGCCGCCTCGTAGCGGCTGCCCTCGGCCGCTTTCCCGCCTGCGGGATCGTCCTCGGGCAGGATCACGTGCACCGGGTTGTGCGGATCGCGCGCCAGTCGTGCGCGCTCGGCAGGAGCGATCACGTCGTACGGCGGCGACAGGCGCGCGGCCAGGTCCCCCGCCACGGCGGGACGCACGGCGCAGAACGGCAGGACGTTGGGCATGTCGACAGAATGCCCTCTTGGGCGTCTGCTTTCAAGCCTCGAGCCCGGGGCGGGAACCGGCCGGGCCGTGGGCGCATTGGGGCGGCCAGGGGAAGGGATCCCTGACCAGGGGAGGGCGGTGGCATCGGACCCGACGGGTCGCTGCCGCCTCTCCACGTCCAACCACACCGCCCGCGGAGACCCGATGATCCAACGCACCCACCGTCACGTCCTGGTCCTGGGTGGAGGCTTCGGCGGCATCTACGCCGCGCTCGCGCTCGATCGGCGGCTCGCGCGCCGCAAGGACCTTACGGTCACGCTCGTCCGAAGATCGCCGGCATCCACTTCTCCGGTTTCGCCGCCCGGTAGCTCTGGCGCACGATCTACCGGTTCAAGCAGTTCGACTCGACGCTCGGCGGCCCCGGCCCGGCTCCCGCGGGGCTGGCCCCCGTGCGGGCGGAGGACTATGCTCCCCTCGCCGCGCCCGCCGATCACTCGCATGAAGAACTTCACCTGCAAGGGGAGCGCTCACCATGAACAAGGCTGTCCTCACCCCGTCGTGGGACTATTTCCGCACCGTCAACGGCGTCGGACTGCGCGCGATCGCGTTGCTGCCGACCGATCAACTCGATACGCATCCGATCCCGGGGATGCGCACGCCCAAGGAAGTCGTGGTCCACATGTACCAGAACATCGAGGGCATCACCGCCGGCGTGGCGAGCGGCGAGATCCGGGACTTCGAGGCGGAGGAGAAGGCCACGGCCGACAAGATCAAGTCGACGGACGCGCTCGTGGCCTGGTGCCGCGCGCAGTGGGACGCCGGCCACACCACATTCCAGGGACTGACCGACGCGCAGGTCCAGGCCGACGTGAAGACGCCGTGGGGTTTCGCCTTCCCCGGGTTCATCATGCTGCAGATCCTCTCGGACGAATACTGGCACCACCGCGGGCAGCTTTACTGCTACCTGCGCGCGCTCGGCATCGCCCCGCCGTCGATCTATGATTTCGCGCACAACGAGCCTGCGTTCCAGCCGGCGCAGAAGTCCGGGGCCTGACCCGACCCGTGCCGCAATTCCCGCACATCGAGAAGCACTTCCAAGGCAGCGCCGCCGTTCGCGACGTGGTGATCGGCATGGCCGACGGACTGACCGTGCCGTTCGCCCTCGCGGCGGGGCTCTCGGGCGCCACCGCGAACAGCGGTATCGTGGTCACCGCGGGGCTCGCCGAGATCGTCGCGGGCTCGATCGCGATGGGGCTCGGCGGCTACCTTGCCGCGCGTAGCGACGTGGAGCATTACGACAGCGAGCGCGAGCGCGAGGTGCGCGAGGTCGCCGAGAAACGCGAGGCCGAGCGCGACGAGGTGGCCGAGGTGTTCGAGGGCTACGGCCTGAGCGACGAGCACATCGCCCCCATCCTCGACGCGTTCGAGAAGGACAAGACCGCCTGGGTTGACTTCATGATGCGCTTCGAGCTCGGCCTCGAGCGGCCGGACCCGAAGCGTGCGCGCACGAGCGCGCTCACGATCGCCGGCGCGTACGTCGCCGGCGGACTCGTGCCATTGTCGCCCTACATGCTCGCGCCCTCGATGGCCATCGCGCTCGCCTGGTCGGTCGCGCTGACGCTGGCCGCGCTGTTCGTCTTTGGGTGGATCAAGGGGAAGTTCACCGGGGTGCTCCCGATCCGGAGCGCGCTACAGACCACGTTCGTCGGCGGGCTGGCCGCGGGAGCGGCGTTCGGGATCGCGAAGCTCATCAGCGGCTGAACGCGACCGCGTCCGCGGAGGCCCCGCCACGGTCCGGCCGCTTCAAGGCGGCCTTCTGCGGCTGCCTAGGCGCGAGCGCCCGGAGCGTCGCCCGCAGCCCCGCTTCGACGGTCGCCTCCGCGGGAAGGGCGGTGACCGCTACCCGCGCCCGGGCGGCACTCACGCCGAGTCCACGCAAACCCGCGATCACGTCTGCATCCCTCCCGGCTCGGGCGCGCTGCGCGGCCATGAACGCTTCTCCAAACGTCCGGTCCGCCTCGTATTGGTTGTGCGTTCGACACAGGAGCCTCACGCCCTTGGCGGTCGAGGTGCCACCGCGCGCGAGCGGGCGCACGTGATCGAACTCGAGGAACGCGCGCGATTTGCACCGATGGCCGTTCTCGCTCGTGAACGTGCAACGGCCCCCATCCCGTTCCCGGACGACTCGCCGGACGTGGGCCGGTATCGTGCGAGCGCGCGTCGCGGCGCGCCCGGGCCGGCGCGAGCGGGCGGTCGCCGCGAACTTTCGCCTTTCGAGATGCGCGACGTAGTGGCTGAGCGCCCGCGCGAGGACATGTTCGATGTCGCCGCCGCCGAGTTCGCGCGCACGTTCGAGATGATCGCGGGTCGCGAGATCGATCGTGACGTGAAGATCGAAGCGCCTTGGCGACAAGGGCTTGAGCCTGTATCCAACTTGCCCCGGGGCAAGTTTGCAAGCGTTGCGCTCGGGATTCCCCCCGACCACTTCCGGGCTCGGACTCCCGAGATCGAGGTGAGGGCTTCCGAGTTCGAGCACGGGCTCGACAAACGTCAGCTCTTCGGCGCGTGGAAACCGGCACGCCAGCATCGACTCGACTTCGACGCGGGTCCTGCGTGTCGCGGCGAGGATGAGCTCGTCGACATTCTGCGGGGTCAGGTGCGGCGCGAGCAGGCGCACCGCAGCCATGTGCAGCCGCCCGTCTGCGAGCGCGGGGAACAGCGCCGGAAAATCGCGCGCGATCCGCGCAACCTGAATGCGCTTGTAGGCCGCGTCCTCCGAGAGATGTAGCTTCTCGACGCAGTAGGCGAACATCGACGGGTAGCCCGCAGGAGCGTAGAGCTTCCGCGCGTCGACTTCCGCGATATGAGCGAGGATCCGTGCCGTGACGCGGCGCTCACGAGCGACCAGCGTCGAGAGCCGACGCTCGAGGGCGTCGTCGGCGAGGTGGTTCAGGGAATATGCATGCAAGATTGCACCGTTCACGGGGGCGCGTGAACTTCGGGCCTGCGAGGACAATGTAGGCGATGCGAGGGACAGAATTGCGCAGGCGCGATCCCTACCGATGACTAGCGGTACCAGGCCTTGATCCGGCCCCAGGTCGACACTTTTGCCGGCGTGGGGAACTCGCCGTCGACGGCGAGGCTCACCTCGTCCATCGAGAGCGTGGCCTCGACCAAGCTTTCAAAGCACTCGGGGGCGTACCCGGCGAAGCCGCGGAGGGTGAGTTCGCAGGTCCCATCGTGCAGGGGCTGCCACGTCGTGCCACCGGTCGACACGAAGGTCGAAGCCCACTGGAACGATCCGGGAAATAGGTAGCTGTCGTAAAAAGCGATCCACGAACCGACCCCCGCGGTCATGGTGGCGTAGATCTCCACCGGGTAGGACTGCTGCACCGGGTCGAAAATGCTCGTGCAGAGCCGCTGCCCGTATGCGCTCGTTCCTCGTGCGCGGATGCTCACGCCGTGGATCAGAGAGGGCTTCAAGGGGAGTTGGAAAGAGACGGTCTTTGATCCGGCCGGATCCGATCCGGGCTACCAGTAGAGTCCTGCGAGTCCGGGCAACCTCACCTCCACCACGGCCGCGGAGACCGCGGTGGGCACGAGCAAGGCAGCCAGGAACAGCAACGGCGCGACAGCCTGTCGCATGGCGAACACCCCCCTTCGAATGGGCAAGTCCGGGGGTGTCTAGCGACGATTCTTCGGCGACGTAAGCGGGCCATAAAACTCCGGTCGGCGATCGGCGAAGATGTCGTTCCGCCCGGCAAAGCTCTTGTCGCGAGCCTGCGCGAGGTCGAGGTCGACCGCCAGCGCGAGGGGTGCGCGGGCTCCGGCCTTGACGAGCGCGCCGCCGTCGGGGGACGCGATCTGGCTCCGCCCGGTGAACGCGATGCGCCGGTCCGGCCGCACATCCTCGCCCACTCGATTCGCGGTCACGATGTAAACCTTGTTCTCGAGTGCGCGCACCAGGGTCGCCTGCTGCGCGGCGCGCGGCACGACCAGGTTCGAAGGGTGCGCGATCACGTCCGCCCCCGCGAGCGCGAGCGCGCGCCACACCTCCGGGAACCGCCAGTCGAAGCACACCAGCATGCCGACCCTCGCGGGCCCCACGCGCGAGACGCGTGGCGCGCGGTCGCCCGGGGCGAACCACAGCTTCTCGTCGTCGAACAGGTGGAGCTTTCGGTACACGTCCTTGAGCCGGCCGTCCGGACCGATCAGCGCCGCGCTGTTGTAGACGCGAGCGCCGTCCTTCTCCGGGAAGCCGGCGATGACGTGCGCCCGTTTGGCCTTCGCCCACGCCGCAAGCGCGTGCAGGCCCGGCGCGTGACCGGGCCGCGCACCCGGGGTCTCGGCGAGGGCGCGGGCTTCCGCCCGCGAGGCGAACGCATAGCCCGAGGTCATGAGCTCGGGAAAGACATAGAGCGCGGCGGCGGGCGTGACGCGGTCGGCGAGCGCAAGCGCGCCCGCGACGTTGGTCTCGACATCGCCGAACACGGGGCGGGTCTGGAGCGCGGCGGCGCGCAGGATGTTTCCCTTCATCGCCTCGCCCCCGCTCGCAGCTCCACCGCCGCCCGGAACGCCGCCGCCTCGGGCGCACCGAGGAACGCGTGCAGCGCGGCCTGCAGCTCGGGCAGGCGCCCGACGAAGAAATGGTCCGCGCCATCGACCAGGTACTTCGCCTTGGGCTCGGCCCAGCCGGGCCACGCGAGCTCCAGGTCATCGAGCGGGCACAACTCGTCGCTCGTGCCCTGCACGACGCCCTTCGGCACGTCGCACAGCGCGAGATGCGAGAAGTCGCGGCGCCCCACGCCCGGCGCGACCGCCCACAGGAGGCGCACACGCGGATCGGTCGGGCCGTACGCCAGGCAGACGCCGCCTCCGAACGAAAATCCCGACAACGCGAGCGGCGTGCCGGGATAGAGGTCCACCAGATAGTCGATCGCGGCGCGGGCGTCGTCCTGCTCGCCCCGACCGTCGTCGTGCGTCCCGGGGCTCCCGCCCACGCCGCGGAAGTTGAACCGCAGCGTGGCGAAGCCGACTTGCTGGAACGCCTCGGCGGTGCGGAACACCACCTTGTTGTGCATGGTCCCGCCGAACAGCGGGTGCGGGTGGAGCACCACCGCCA
>JBDTYW010000041.1:0-10507 GCA_040005445.1 Candidatus Eiseniibacteriota bacterium | reverse complement strand
GGCTACTTGCTGGCGCGCGGGCGCCGTCAGGTGCGCGCTGCCCGACTCGAACTGGATCTCCGGGAAGACCCGCGCCGCGCCGGGGGGGAGCACGAGGTCGAGCGACCGCCAGTCCTCCGCATTCGAACCGGCGGGGCTCGCCTCGGCTGCCGCAGCCTGCTGGCTCGCGGCGGCGGCGCTACGCATCTGCTCGAGCTGGCCTTCGAGATTCGCGAGTCGCTCGCGCATTGCCCTCTGCTCGGGCGTCTCGACCGGCGTCATCGGCAGCGCGGCGGCCATCGGCGCGGGCCGATTGACCTCGTTCTGCAGCCGGCGCAATTCGGATTCGAGCGTGGCGATCCGGACCGCCTGGTCGGTGTTGACCGGTGAGGTTCCACCCGGGAGCACGGTGACGTTGCCACCCGGCTGCTGCGCCGGTGTACGTGCCTGCTCCCGCAACACATCCATCTGTCGGTCTTCGAGATCGGCGATGCGATCCGCCAGTCTCTTGGAGCGTTCGCGCTCGTTCTGCAATTCCATCGCCTGGCGGGAGGCTTCGAGCTGGACCGCCGCGGTGGCCGGGCTGGGAGCCGCGACCGGAGCCGGAGCGGCCGGCACGGTCATGGCCGCGCTGATGCGCTGCGTGAGATCGCGGCGCTCGGCCTCCGAACGGGCGAGCCTCGCATCGGCGACGCGGGCCTGCTCCTTCGCCACCTCGACTGCCATGCGCAGCGAGTCCGCCATCGCCCGCATCCGGAGATCGGGCGTCACCTGCGAATTCGGCGCGGAGGGCGCGGTCGGTACCGCCGGCGCCGCCGGGATCAGTGCCGGGCTCGGCCGCGGCGCGCCGGGCAGTTCGTCCGGGCAGCCGTCGAAGTCATAGAAGCCGTTGAACGTCTCGGGCGCGTTCGGGCACATGTCCCGGTCATCCGGGATGCCGTCCTGGTCGTTGTCCAGGTCCGGGCAGCCGTCGAAGTCCTCGAACCCGTCCCAGTCCTCGGGAGCGAGTGGGCAGAGATCGACCTCGTCCGGAATGCGGTCCCCGTCGCGATCCGCGAACGGCCCGGCCGTCGGGGTCGCCATCGCCGCGGCCTTGGGCGCGACCACGGGCGCCGGTCTTGCTGCGGCCACGGGAACGGACATCGGCGCCGGTGCAGTCGGGCCCTGCACGAGCGACTCCTTCGCCGAAGCCTCCTGGACATCGCGGCGCGCCAGGATCTTCGCCTTCTTCGCCTCGTCCGTGGCCACCGCGGCCGACTCGGGCGTGCTCACATCGACCGGCGCGGTGATCGCCTGCGCCGCCGCCATCGAATGGTCCTCGGCGCGGGCACGGGTCCCGCGATAGATCGTGCCGAGGGAGAGCGCGACGCGCCACTCATGATCGGGGAACGCGCGCTTCGGATTGAACGCCGTCTCAGGCGAGTCCTTGCTCAGGCTCATGCTGTAGGCGCCGCCCAGGCTGAGTCCGCCGGGCAGCCAGAAGCGGATGCCAGGCGTTAGCGTCATCGCGTTTTCCTTCTCGCGAATCGTCGAGCGCTGGTTGACGAACTGGTGCGTCACGAAGTCGGTGGACAACGTGAAGCGCGGCAGGTCGAGCTCCGCCCCCGCCCCGATCGTCAGGTAATTGTTCTCGGTGCTGCCGGTCGGCGCGGGTAACTCCAGGTCGAGCGGAGACGCCGGCACGAGCCAGCGGTTGCCCTCGGCGTTCGTATATCCGGTGTTGGCATGCAGGCGCAGCGGCACGTGCGCGCCGGCACGCAGGCCGTCCCAGGTGAACATGCCGCGGGCGGTAAAGCGATTCTGCCCGACGGTGAACGGCTGGACCGGGGAGCGTCCCGGGTAGGTGATCGTGGCGCCGTCGCCGGTGGCGAACGTCGCCTCACCCTCGATCCCGACCCGCGAGCCGGGAACCAGGAACGGCGTGGTCCAGCGAGCCCGGGCCGCAACGTCGCCCAGACGCACCTTCATCTCCTTGCCGAACGGCGTGCTGCTCGAGTTGCCGGACAGGTAGTAGGCGTGGATCGGGAGCGTGCCCGAGAGCTCGAAGCCACCCGGCAATCCAAGCCCGGCGTTGGCCCCGGCATCGAGCGCGTTCAACCACGTGTTGGCCGAGTCCCCGAGCGCGAGTCCTCGATGCGTCGCGAAAATGCCGAGTTCGAGACGGCCCGGCCGCTTGCTCTCGGCGCTCTGCACGTCCCAGACGCCGGTCCCGGCGGTCTGCGACAGCGCGGCGCCCGAGACGCCAGGCAGGCCCGCGAGGAGGGCGACGGTCGCGAGCACGACGACGGCCAACGGCGCGCGGCCATGAATCAAGTTGGGAAAATGCATGAGGAATGCCCTTTCTGTGGAATCAACTCTCGCCGGATGTTGGCAAAGAGGGCGCGGCAATACGGACAAGGCCGCGGGCTGGGAGGACTCCGGCAGTGGCGACAACAAGGTATGGATGGAGCGAAATCGGCTGGCGAGGCGCGTAGACGGCGCCTGCATTGGAACGATCACGGTCAGGGTGATCGCATACGACTGCCGGCGGAGTCCATGGCCGGCGAGAGATCGCGACATGCAGAACGCATCGTGCGCTCAGTCCCGCGACATACTTACCTTATCATAAATGATGGCAAGAGTATAGCCCTTCCTAGCCGGCGCGTGTCAGCGCGTGCGATCGTACTCGAGGCGCTCGATCGCGCTCTGGATCGCCTCGGCGCGCGAAAGCGATGGATCGCGCTTGCGCTCGTACTCGATCAGCCGCTCGGCGCGCGCCGCGTCGCCGCGCGCGAGCACGACCAGGCGGCGCAAGTCGCCGCCGCCGCCAAACAGGCGCTTGAGCCAGCCGATCATCGCGCTCAGCCTTTCTTCAGGTGCGGAGCGACCACTTCGCGCGTCTGCGCGCTTGGGACGACCGGCACGATCTCGAACGTGACGCCCAGGCCGCGCCACCCGAGCACCCACTCCTGGAGCAGTCGGAGGTCGGCGCACTCCATGAGCTGGAAGCAACGCCCGAAGTTCGGCTCGATCCAGCTGTCGACGTATGTGAGCCCCTCCGGCAGGTTGCGCCCCGCGTCGCGCACGCGCTCGTAGACCGGGATCATGTCGTCGTCCTTGAAGCGCTCGATCACCATGAAGAGCATGGCCACCTCACCAAATGTGCACACGGTCGGTCGGGGCGAGATAGAGCGAGTCGCCCGGCTTGACGTCGAACGCCTCGTACCACTCGTCGATGTTGCGCACCACGCCGTCGACGCGATAAATCCGCGGCGAGTGCGGATCGCTCGTCACCTGGCGCCGGACGGCCTCGTCGCGCGACTTGCCGCGCCAGGCCTGCGCCCAGCCGAGGAACACTCGCTGGTCGCCGGTCATCCCGCCGAGCACCGGCGCCGGCTGCCCGTTCAGCGAGGTGCGGTACGCCTCGAGCGCGAGCGTCAGCCCCCCGAGGTCCGCGATGTTCTCCCCCATCGTGAGCGCGCCGTTGATGTGCACGCCGGGCAACGGCTGGTACGCGTCGTACTGCGCCCCGAGCCTCGCCGCGCGGGCATCGAACGTCTTCGCGTCGGCCGGCTGCCACCAGTCGTTGAGCTTGCCCTCGGCGTCGAACTTGCGGCCCTCGTCGTCGAAGCCGTGCGTCAGCTCGTGGCCGATCACGCCGCCGGCAGCGCCATAGTTGAATGCCGGGTCGGCGTTCGCGTCGAAGATCGGCGGCTGGAGGATGCCCGCCGGGAACACGATGTCGCGCAGCGAGCCGTTGTAGGCGTCGTTCGTCTGCGGCGTCATCAGCCAGTCGTCGCGGTCGACCGGTGCAGCCTGGCGCGCGATGTAGAACATCCATTCCTGGTCGCCCGCGCGCTGGACGTTGCCGAGGAGATCGTCGGCGCGGATGAGCAGCGACGAATAGTCGCGCGGCTTCGTCGGGTAGCCGACCTTGATGTTGTAGGTCTCGAGCTTCTTGAGCGCGGAGACCCTGGTCTCGGGGCTCATCCAGTCGAGACGCTCGATGCGGGCGTGGTAGGCGGCCTTGAGGTTCTGGACCAGCGACTCGATCGCGGCTTTGGACTCCGGCGGAAAGTACTTCGCGCTGTAAAGCTCCCCGACGCCCCAGCCCATGTTGCCGAAGCGGTCGAAGCGGTCGCCCGCGCCGAAGTCTCCCCCGCTCACGGTGCGGACCCCGCGCTTCCAGCGCGCCGCCAGCACCTGTTGGCCCGACAGCGTCTTGTTGCGCATCTCGAAGGACGCGTTGACGAACGGCGTCGAAAGATAGGGCGCCGCGTTGTCGGCCACGGTGAACGCGATCCACGCCCGGAGCGTGGACAGCGGCGTGCGCGCGTAGATCGCGGCGAGCTTCGGGAACGCGCTCTTCTCGCTCACGATCACGCGATCGAGGCTCCCCATGCCCGCCGAGCCGAGGAAGGCGCGCCACCCGAAGCCGGGCGCGAGCTTTTCGAGCTGCGCCATGGTCATCGGGTTGTAGGTCTTCGCCGGATCGCGCTGCTCAGTCTTCGGCCAGCTCGCCGCCGCCACCGCGGACTCGAACGCGACGACCGCCTTCGCGTTCGCGTCCGGGTTCGGCCATCCCTCGAGGTGCAGCATGGTCGCGACATACTCCCCGTACTTCGCCTTCTGGATCGCGAACGAGGGCTCGAGGTAGTAGTCGCGATCCGGCATCCCGAGGCCGGCCTGCGTCACGTAGAGCGCATAGTGCACCGGGTCCTTGATGTCGACATCGGGGAACGTGTTGAACAGCGTGCCGTAGAAGTCCCGGTTGTCGCGGCCCATGAGCGCGGACAGGTCGGCGCGCGTCTTCGCCCGGCGCACGGCGTCGAGCCAGGGCGACAGCGCGTTTGCCCCCAGCGCCTCGATACGCGCGGTGTCCATGAACGACCTGTAGAAGGCGCCGACCTTGCCCTCGAGGTCGCTCGGCTCGTTGGTCGCCCGCGCGGCAGCGGCCTCCATCATCTCGTGCAGTCGCCCCTCGGTGAGGTCGGTCATCGCGCTGCGCAGGCTGTAGCCGGCCTTGTCGGCCGGGATCGGCGTGCGGTCGATCCACGCGCCGCTGGCGAAGCGGAAGAATCCGTTGCCCGGCCGAACAGACTGGTCCTGACCGTCGGTGTCGAAGCCGTACGCCCCGTACTGCGGATGAGCCGGCGGCGCCTGGGCGCAAACAGCGATGGGAACCACGGCGAGCCACAGCACGGCCAAAGTGAGCTGTAGGAGCGATCGGCGGCAAATCATCGAATGTCTCCGTATGTCTCCGGAAAGAAAGCATGGGCATCAACCCTGGAACCCGGCGATCAACCTACCGCGTCTCTCCGTCGGCTGGCACCCCCCGGCATCGCGCCTTGCACAGTCATGACAATCCGCGCCCGGCGTGCGACCTCACGGATGATCCTCTTCAGGGTCGAGCGGAACGAAGTCGTACTCACCCACGCCCTGAATTGCGAGAAACGTCGCCGAGATCGCTCCCGCATTGGAGACGCGATGTGGGCGGCCGGGCCTGACCGCGTAGGACTCCCCCGGAGCGAGGCGCAATTCCTCTGCGGGGGTGCGCAGGGAGAGCGCAATCACTCCCTCGATCACATAGATCGTATCTGTGATCGCACTGTGGCAGTGCCAGGGCACGCCCTGGGTGGGTGAGATCTGGAGTTCATTGATGCGGAAACCGGGGCGTTCGGCGTGGCGCGTGCGACGCTCGACCTCATAGAGCCGGCTGGCGTCCCGCAACGGCTTGTTCACGGCCCCTCCTCGAGATGCCCGAGCAATCGCTCGAGCTCATGCTTCCAGCCCGCCTCGTGCTCCGCGCGTGCGGCAACGCCGAAAGCCCCTTCGTGCCGGAAGCGGACCCGTGTGCCCTCCCCCCTGCGGGTGAGCGGGACTTCGACGAATTCTTCGACCGGCTCGTAGCCCATGTCCGCCTCCCAGCGAAGCGTGTGGGCGACGTCGGCCC
This sequence comes from Candidatus Eiseniibacteriota bacterium, assembly GCA_040005445.1. GTDB lineage: Bacteria > Eisenbacteria > RBG-16-71-46 > RBG-16-71-46 > DASYSL01 > JANPEF01. The sequence continues at coordinate 4,596 of JBDTYW010000041.1, read as the reverse complement.
GGCGGCGAACTTGGGCTCGATCGCATGCGGGACGACGACGTCGAGATCGATGACCTGGTGGGAATCGTCGGCCGTCATGGTGCCGGATTCTAGGGGGCCGGAGCGACTCCGTCCACCCGAACGAAACGGGCCGCGGCACTGCGCCGCGGCCCGTCCGTTATCACTGACTCCCGTGCTGCCCTAGCGACCCAGCAGCACCTTCTGGCGGTGCACCTCGCCGCCGGCGTTGAGCACGATCATGTAGATGCCGACCGGAGCGCGGCGACCCGCGAGATCCGTGCCGTTCCACGTCACCGTGTGATTGCCGGCCGACACCGCGCCGTCCACCAGCGAACGCACAAGGTGACCCGCGGCGTCGAACACGTTCAGGCGAACGTCCGACGCGCGCGGCAGCGCATAGCTGAACGACGTCGTCGCTCCGAACGGATTCGGGCGCGCCGGGGCGAAGGCGATCGCCGTCGGCATCGTCGTTCCGTATGTGACCGCAATCGGACCGTGCCACACGGTGCTGCCGTCCAGCTCGATCTCCGCCAGCCAGTAGTTGACCGGCTGGTTCGCGGCGTAGCGATCGAAGTACGTGTAGTCCGTGGCGCCCGTGATCAGCTGGTCGGTCAGGCGCACGCGACCGGTGTTGCCCTCCTCGCGATAGACGTGGAAGCCCTGGTACTGCAGGCCGTCCGCCATCGTCCAGTGCAGCATCACGCCGCCGTCCTGGACCTCGGCGTCCGCGAACGCGAGACGCGTCGGCGTGCCGCAATCGACCATGATCGAGGTCTCACACGTGCGGCTCACGCCGTTCGCGCTGACCACGAAGATGATCGGCTTGACCAGGCCGCATTCCGCGTCCGCCGGGACCAAACACTCGTCATTGATGCATTCCGTGGTTCCGGGCTGGACGGTGATGCTGCCGTTCGTAGGCTGGCACCAGCCGTTGTTGTTGATGATCTGGTACTGGTAGGTCGCCTCAAGCGAAGAGCAGTTCTTGATGCAGAACACGAGGGTTCCGACGGTACCCCGGGTCACGGTGGCCTGCGGCGGACACTGGATCTCCGTGCACTCGAACGTGCATGACGCCCAGGTCGTGGCCCACTGGCCGTCCTCGGTCGTGCCGCCGACGGTGGTCGGGTTGCCCTGGACATCCGCCCATTCGTGGAAGGCCCAGAACGTGCGGTCGTCGACCGGGTCGACGCTCATGCCGGCGTAGTCACCCCAGCGATTGCGGCCCGTGCTGCCGGCGGTGAACGTCCGCACGTAGGGCGCGAGGCCCGGACGCACGATGACCGACGGCTGGAGCGTGCCTGCCGCGTCCCCAGGCTGCCGGCCGGCGATGCCGAAGCTGGGATAGATGCTCGGCGCAAACACGCCGTAGGTCAGCTTCATCTCGTCGAGCGAATTGACGGCGATGCCCGACCAGGCGGTCATCGCACCCGTGGCGACGTCCTCCGCGCCCGCCTCCCCGTCGTCGGCGATGGTGAGCAGGCCGGCCGGCGAAGCGCTCGAGGTGACGGCTGCGGTGCCGATTCGCCACCAGTGCGTCGTGGTCTGGGCCGCGTTCGGGCCCGAGAGTGGCAGCGTGGTGGCGGTCAGCCACAAGTTGTTGTTGCGCCACACCGAGTCGTAGACACGCCGATCGCCGCCGTCGATGCCGATCGCGGAACCGAGTTGCGGACCCTTCGGCAGCGCATTCGCCACGTCGTCGATCGTACCGAGGTTGATGAATTCCCCGGTGAAGAACGGTCCGCCCCCTCCGGCCAGCGGGTCGTCGACGCGCGTCACTTCCAGGTACTCGAACGTGCCGTCGTTCAGACCGCTGTAGGCCGTGAGATACGTGCCGATCCCCGGACCCGCTCCCGCCGGTCCGAAGACCAGCGCGGGCATGGTCGTGGTCGCGACCGACCCGGCCCACGTGTAGGGATTGTAGACATTGTGGACGGGTGCGCCCCCGGTGTAGAGCGGCGCCTTTCTCACGATCCACAGCCGCGAGCCGGCAAACGCGCCGGTGCTGAAGCGGAACTGGTTGGTCGTGATGTAGATCGCGTCCTCGTCCACCTCGAGTCCGGGGTAGTCGGCGAAGGTCGCGGACGTGATCGTGATCTGGGAATTGATCGCGTAGTAGTACCAGTCCGCGGTCGTCGCCGAGGCCGGTGTCGAGGTCTTGGAGACCGCCACGATGATGCGCGAGGCCGTCGGAGTGGTCGTTTTGCGCTCGAGCAGGCAAACGACGAAGCGGCCCGCATGGTGATCGTACACGACCTTCGGGTCGAACCCGTCTGTGCCGAGATTTCCCGGAGTTCCACCCACCAGCGAAGTCATGAACGTCTTGAGCGAGGCACGCCACTGCAGCGTGCCCGTCTTGGTCCAGGACTCGATGCCCGTATTGATGACGTCGATGTTCTGGCTCGGCCCGGCGGCGCCCATCGGATCAGGCGGAATGTTGAAGAAGCCCGTGAGTGCGGCCACGTCGATGAACTTGATCGCGTCCCAATTCGGACCGCCGACCAGGGTCTCGACCTGATGCCTCGCGCCGGCGTCCTCGGGATGCAATTGAAGCGCACGCAGTGCATCGAACTGGGCGGCGGCCTCGGCGCCGGCGGAGAGTTGCGGCTCCTCTGCCGCGACGATGGCGGAGGATGCGACGCGCGTACTGATCGAGGAGAGCAGCGCGATCGTCGCGATTGCCGTGAACCAGTGTGCAATCAGGCGGGGTGTCCGTTGGAGCATGGTGTCCTCCATACGAACCGTCGGGCGACGGTTGGAATTGCTCAGGCAGGGACGCGGCGGGGGGCAAAACCCGCGTACCTCAAGGTTGGCAAGCCATCGAAAAGCGAATGGGAGCCACGGACTGCCGATCGCGTGGGGTGACGGATCGAGGTCTGCAATGAGCTGCAATCGACAGGGCTTGGATGATCCGCCCGGGGCCGCCACGCGTCAAGCTCCGATGACGCCCGCTCGAGAGAGTCCCCCAGCCCGCCCGATCCTCTGTCTCGAATGGAATCCCGGCGTCGCGGGCTAGGCGAGGCGCGGATCCCGGGCTAGAATGCCGCGGTCCGCGGACGGGCATTCCCGTTCCCACTGCACGCAGCTGCTCTGGAGACCCCGATGGCCGACGACAAGCCCGAAGCCGCCAAGCCCGAACCGACCGACCAGATCGTCACCTCCGAGCACAACGTCTCGCTCGGCGGCAAGCGGATCGAGTACACGGTCACGACCGGCACGATCGTGTTGCGGGAAGAAGTCGAGAAGAAGGACGCCGAAGGCGCTTCCGACGGCCACAAGCCGAAGGCGAGCGTGTTCTTCACCGCCTACACGCTCAAGGAACCCGGGGACGTCGCCCGCCGCCCGGTGACGTTCTCGTTCAACGGCGGACCAGGCTCGTCGTCGGTCTGGCTCCACCTCGGGGTCCTCGGGCCGAAGCGCGTGGTGATGGACGAGGTCGGCAACCTGCCGCCCCCGCCCTACCGCCTCGCGAACAACGCGCACAGCCTGCTCGATGCCAGCGACCTGGTGTTCATCGACCCGATCAGCACGGGCTACAGCCGCCCGGTCGTGGGCGAGAAGGCGAAAGATTTCCACAACTTCAAGAAGGACATCGAGTCGGTCGGGGACTTCATCCGGCTCTACACGTCGCGCTACCGGCGGTGGCTCTCGCCCAAGTTCCTGATCGGCGAAAGCTACGGCACGACCCGCGCCGCCGGGCTCTCGGGCTACCTGCAGGAGCGGCACGGCATGTACCTCAACGGCCTCATGCTGATCTCCTCGGTGCTCGATTTCGCGACGCTCGACTTCGGGCCGACGAACGACCTGCCGTACGTGCTCTACCTGCCGACCTACGCGGCGACCGCGTGGTACCACAAGCGGCTCGCACCTGAGTTGCAGAAGGACCTCGAGACCACGCTGCGCGAGGTCGAGGCCTTCGCGCTCGACGAGTACGCCCCCGCGCTCATGAAGGGCGCCGCCCTGCCCGACGCGGAGCGCGCGCGGCTCGCGGCGAAGCTGGCGCGCTACACGGGCATCTCCGCGGAGTGGCTCGAGCGCGCGAACCTGCGCATCGAGATCATGCGCTTCACACGCGAACTGTTGCGCGACCAGCACCGCACGGTCGGCCGCCTCGACAGCCGCTTCACCGGCATTGAACGCGACGCGGTCGGCGAGGGGATGACGCACGACCCGAGCAGTGACAACATCATGGGTCCCTACACGGCGGCGTTCAACGACTACGTCCGCGGAGACCTCGGGTACGAGAGCGACCTGCCGTACGAGATCCTGAGCTTCAAGGCGCACGAGCAGTGGCGTTACGCCGAGCACGAAAACCGCTTCGTCGAGGTGGCCGAGACGTTGCGCAAGACGATGACCGCGAACCCCCACCTCAAGGTCTTCGTGGCGAACGGGTACTACGACCTGGCGACGCCGTACTTTGCGACCGAGTACACGTTCCATCACCTCGAGCTCGATCCCACGCTGCGTGGCAATGTCGCGATGGGTTATTACGAGGGCGGGCACATGATGTACGTGCACGAGCCGTCGCTGGCGCGGCTCAAGCAGGACCTCGCGGGATTCATGAAGGGCGCGGTCCCGGCCTGAGCGATCAGGCGGGGC
>JBDTYW010000040.1:0-10605 GCA_040005445.1 Candidatus Eiseniibacteriota bacterium | reverse complement strand
CGCGCGCGCGCGCCTCACGCCGCGCGCGCTCGAGCGCCGCCTCGTGCGCGGCGAGCTCGAGGACGTCGTGGCGTCGGACCTGCCGGTGCACGAGCCTTACGTGCGGGCGTTGGTCGCGCGCGGCGCGAAGCTGCGCGGCTCGAGCCGCTGGCTCAACGCCGCGAGCGTGACGCTGTCCGCGCGCCAGGCCGTCGAGCTTGCCCGCCTGCCGTTCGTCACCTCGGTCGAGCTCGTACCGCTCGGCCGGGTCAGCCGCGACCCCGAGCCCTTCGCCGCGGACGCCGTGGGCGCCCTGGCGCCCGATGCCGCGACGCCCGCGCAGGCGCAGGCCGCGCCGGGCGACACCGCGTTCTACGGCGCGACCTTCAAGCAGCTCAACCTGATGCAGGTCCCGGCACTGCATGCCGCGGGGATCAACGGCGCCGGCGTGCTGGTCTGCATCCTCGATGGCGGCTTCCGCACGACGCACCAGATCTACGCGGGGCTGTCGGTGATCGCGCGCTACGACTTCGTGAACAACGACCCGATCGTGGACGACCAGGTGCCGCCCGACGCGGCGGGCGATGCGTCGCACGGCACCTCGACGCTGGCATGCATCGCAGGCTTCAAGGCCGGCACGTATGTCGGCGGGGCCTACGGTTGCGCGGTCGCGCTCGGCAAGACCGAGTACGGCGCGACCGAGACCCCGGTCGAGATGGACAACTGGCAGCGCGGGGCCGAGTGGGCCGACAGCCTGGGCGCGGACGTGATCAGCTCCAGCCTGGGCTACTACGGGTTCGACTCGCCGTACCCGAGCTACATCTATGCCGACATGGACGGCAAGACCACGGTGGTCACGCGCGCCGCGTCGGAGGCGGTGCGGCGCGGCATCACGGTCCTCAATGCCGTCGGCAACGAAGCCGCGACGCCGTGGCATTTCCTGATCGCGCCCTCCGACGCCGACACCGTGATCGCCGTCGGCGCGGTCGACTCGTTCAACGTCGTGACCTCGTTCAGCTCACGCGGGCCGTCGGCCGACGGGCGCATCAAGCCCGACGTCACGGCGATGGGCTCGCGGGTCTACCTGCCGTCGTTCAGCAACCCCTCCGCCTACGGGCGCGCGAGCGGCACGTCGTTCTCGACGCCGCTGACCGCCGGCGTCGCCGCGCTCGTCCTGCAGGCGCACCCGACGTGGGGACCGTTCGAGGTGCGCGAGGCGCTGCGCGAAACCGCACTCAATCACCTCGCTCCGAACAACGACATCGGCTGGGGGCTGGTGCAGGGCTTCGCCGCGACGCAGTGGACCCCGAGCACGACCGCCGTGTTGCAGGGCGGCCCGGGCGCGGCGGTCACGCTGGCGGCGGGACCGAACCCGTTCCGGGCCGGCACGGCGCAGGTCGTGCGTTTCCGCGCGCACGGCCGGGTGGCGCTCGACGCCGCCGACGAACGCGGCCGCCGCGCCGCCCGCCTGTTCGAGGGCGTGGCCGACGGTCCGTCCGCCGTCTCGTGGAGCGGCGTGTCCGAGGAGGGCCGCGCGCTGCCCGCCGGCATGTACTGGCTTCGTCTCACCGTGGCCCCGATCCCGGGCGCCGCGACTTCACCCGCCGCCGCCATCGCGGGCGCCCTGCGGGTCGTGCTGTTGCCCTGATCGCTCGCGGGCCCCCGGCCCGCGTGGGAGGCTTTCGGATGATGCTCGGATTCCCCAGGCGCCGGGGCGGCCTCGAGGCCGCCGCCGCGCTCGCGCTGGCCGTTTCGTGCGCCACGCTGGCCGCGGCGCCGGCGCACGCGCAGGACTCGCCCGAGACCCCCTCGGCGTCGGTTGCCGCGCTCGTCACGCCCGAGGAGGGCCGGCTCAAGAACGGCCTGCGCGTGCTCTCGCTGGTCGACCCGCACGCGGCGGTCTCGACGTTCCAGGTCTGGTACGACACGGGTTCGCGCAACGAGCGCTCTGGGATCACGGGCATATCGCACCTGTTCGAGCACCTCATGTTCAAGGGCACGAAAAAGGTCGGACCCGAGGAACACGGGCGCCAGATCCAGGCCGTGGGCGGAATCAACAACGCGGCGACCTCGTGGGACGTCACCTACTACTGGCAGGCGCTCCCGCCCGACCAGCTCGAACTGGCCGCGCGCCTCGAAGCCGATCGCATGGCGAATCTCGCGCTCACCGACGCGAACCTCTTGTCCGAGCGCGAGGTCGTCAAGGAGGAACGCCGTTTCCGGGTCGACAACCAGCCGATCGGCCGGGCGGTCGAACTGCTCACCGCGCTCGCCTACGACTCGAATCCGTACCACTGGCCGACGTTGGGCTGGCCGGGCGACCTCGACGCGATCACGCTCGACGACTGCAAGGACTACTACGCGATCCATTACGCGCCCGACAAGGCGGTCGTGATCATCGCGGGCCCGACGACGCACGCGGACAACATGAAGCTGGTCGAGCGCTATTTCGGGGGCCTCAAGCCGGGCCGGCCCGCCCCGCGCGTGGCCGTGGGCGAGATGCCGCAGCATGGCGCGCGCGAGGCCACGCTCGAGGCCGAGGTCCAGCTTCCGATCCTGCTCGGCGGCTACAAGGTGCCGCCCGACTCCAGCGCGGACTCGCCCGTGATCGAGGTGATCGCGAACCTGCTCTCGACCGGCGAGTCGTCGCGGCTCTATCGCAAGCTCGTTTACGACGACCAGTCGGCGCTGTTCGCGGGGGGATTGGCGCTCGGCCGCAAGGACGTCGGGCTGTTCTACGCGTTCTGCGCCGCCCGGCCGGGGCGCGACCGCGACTCGCTCGAGACCTCGTTCTTCCATGAATTCGAGCGGTTGGCCACCGACGATGTTTCGCCCGAGGAGCTGTCGCGCGTGCAGAACCAGCTCGAGGCCCAGTTCGTGTTCGGGCTCGAGCAGGTCCAGGACCGCGCGACCAACGTCGGTATCGCGGCCCTGATCGGGGGCGACCCGAAGCGCGCGTCGGATCGCGTCGCGCGTTGGCGCGCCGTGACCACCTCGGACATCCGGCGCGTCGCCGCCACCTATCTCGTGCCCGCGAACCGCACCCGCGTGTGGGTCATGCCGGCGCCCCGGAGGGCCTCGTGATGCGCCTCTTGCCGAACTTCCGTATCGCCGCGCTCGCGTCCGCCGCGCTCGTGCTCCTCGCCGCCCCGCTCGCGCGCCGCGCCGCCGCGGCCGACCCTGCCGCGGCGACGGCGTATGTCGTGCCCAAGCCGATCGAGCGCGGGCTCAAGAACCAGATGCGCGTGCTCCTGATCGAGGACCACCGCCTGCCCATGATCCACTACCGCCTGATGCTGCGCGCGGGCGCATCGGACGAGCCCGCCGAGAAGGCCGGCCTCGCGAACCTCATGCTCGACGTCATGCGCCAGGGCACCGAAAAGCGCGACGCGAAGGCGCTCTCCGCCGCGATCGACGGCATGGGCGGCCAGGTCGCGACCGCCGCCACGCGCGACTACATGGTGATCACCGGGCAGTTCCTCGCGCGCGATTGGCGGAGCGGGCTCGACCTGCTCGCGGACATCGCGCAGTTCCCCAGCTTCCGGGCGGACGAAGTCGAGCGCGCCCGCAACCTCGTACTCGGCCAGATCCAGCAGTCGCGCGACCAGAACGCCCAACTCGCGCAGGAGCACATCGACGCGCTGGTCTACGGTTCGCACCCGTATGCGCGCCCGTCCAACGGCGACGCCAACTCGGTGACCAACCTGACGCGCGAGGACCTGCTCAAGTTCCATGACCAGTACTTCGTGCCGAACCTCGCGCTGCTCGTGGTGGTGGGGGACTTCGACGTCAACACCGTGATGGGCGACGTCGAGGCGCAGTTCCGCGACTGGGGCCAGGCCACGCCACCGTCGCGCCCCGGGCCGCCGCTGCCGGTGCTCGAGTCGAACCGCGTGCGCATCCTCGACAAGCCCGATGTCACGCAGACCGAGCTCCGCATCGGCTTCGAGGGCATCAAGCGCGACACGCCCGACTACTACGCGGTCCAGGTGATGAACTACATCCTGGGCGGCGGCGGGTTCTCCTCGCGCATCCTCGATGCCGTCCGCTCGAAGGGCGGCCTGACCTACACCGCGAACACGACGTTCGACTTCGGCCGCGACAAGGGAGCTTTCTTCCTCTCCACGTTCACGAAGAACGAGTCCGTCGGACAGACGCTCGACCTGATGTTCGCCACCATGAAGCAGTTCCGCGAACAGGGACCGACGCCCAGGGAGGTCGAGGACGCGAAGCGCTTCCTGGTCGGGGCGATGCCGCTCGCCCTGCAGACCGAAGGCGGGTTGGCGACCGCTTGGTCGTCCGTCGACCTGTACAACCTGGGCGGGAACTACTTCGAGCGCTACCCGGACCGCATCCGCGCGGTCACGGTTGACGACGTCAAGCGCGTCGCGCAGCAGCTTCTGCGCGAGGACAAGCTTGCGATCGTCGCGGTGTCGAGCGCGGCCGCGGTCAAGGAGCAACTCGCGAAGTTCGGTCCCGCCGAGGTGCTCGACTACCGCTCGCCGACCGGGGCGATCCCGCAGTCCAAGCCGACCGCGGCCATGCCGACCGAGGCGCTCACCCCCCAGGCGCAGGCGAGGGCGAAGGCGGTGATTGAGCGCGCCCTCAAGGCGCACGGCGGCGCGGTGCGGTTGCGCGCGCTCAAGGACATCTCGACGCGGGCGGCGATCTCGGTCTCGACGCCGAACGGCGGCATCGAGGGCGAGCTCCTGACCTCGGCCCGCCTTCCGGACAAGGTCCGCATCGAGATGAGCATGCTCGGCCAGCGCGGCGTTCAGGTGCTCAACGGCGACAAGGGCTGGACCACGAGCGGCGGCCAGGTCCAGGACCTGAGCGCCGAGCAGGCGCAGGCCATGCGCGCCGGGCTCAAGGTGCAGGTCGTGCCGCTGCTCGCGCGGCTCGCGACGGGCACGGTCACGACCGGCTGGACCGGCGCCGATGTGGTCGGCGCGGACTCGGTGGACGTGCTCTGGATCGTCGACCCCGACGCCAACGCGAAGGCTTCGTTCTCGCGCAAGACCGGCCTCCTGGTTCGCCTCGAACAGGAGGAGCCCGCGATGTTCGGCCAGGGCAAGGTGCCGATGGCGCGCCTGTACTCGGACTTCCGCACGGTCGACGGGCTGGTCGTGCCGTTCAAGACCGAGCGCTACGCGCACGGGCAGCTCCTGATCTCCGATACGGTCTCCGCCTACGAGGTCAACCGCGGCGGGCCGGAGACGCCCTACCTCAAGCCGACGCGCTAAGAGGCGGCCATGATCGATGCGCCGAGCGTCGTCCAGGTCGCGGCGCGGGTCGCGCGCACGGTCTAGCGCGGCCCGTGCGGAGGGCTGCCCGAAACCTGGGGAGCATTCGAGGCGTGGATCGAGGCCGCGGGACGACGGACCTGTGGGAGGTCGATCCCGCCGGCCCGGAGTCGGGCGTAGATCCTGCTCTTTGGCGCACGGAGCTCGATCGGCCGTTGCTCGGGTCGCGGGTCCGGCCGCCGAAGTCGGTCTCGCCAGGCGGCGAACGGGGAGGTATCCTTTCCCGGCGCTTTCGCTTTCGATGGTTTCCCCCACCGGAGAGAGTCCATGAGCACGGTCCGCCCGCCCGCAGCTCCCGCAGTGCCGCGCACCATCTACTCCTTCGGCGACGGCGTCACCGACGCCGGCGACGTGGGCAAGGACGTGCTCGGCGGCAAGGGCGCGGGCCTGTGCGACATGACCCGCGCGGGGATCCCGGTCCCGCCCGGCTTCATCATCACGACCGAGGTGTGCCGCTGGTACTACGCGCACGGGCGCACGCTGCCGCCCGGGCTCGAGCAGCAGCAGGCCGCGGCGCTGGTGCAGCTCGAAGCGGCGTTCGGCAAACGGCTCGGCGATGCGGCCGATCCGCTCCTGCTGTCCGTGCGCTCGGGCGCGAAGATCTCGATGCCCGGGATGATGGACACGATCCTCAATCTCGGGCTCAACGATCGCACGGTGCGCGGGCTCGCCGAGCGCACCGGCAACCCGCGCTTCGCCTGGGACTGCTATCGCCGCTTCCTTGCGATGTTCGGCAACGTCGTGCTCGGCATCGACAAGAACGAGTTCGAGCACCCGCTCGCGGAACTGCGCCGGAAGAAGAGCGCGAAGACGGACGCCGAGCTCGCGCCCGCCGACCTCGAGGCGCTGGTCGGCGCGTTCCAGAAGCTCATCCAGCGCCTCTCCAGGCAAGCGTTCCCGCAGGATCCCAAAATCCAGCTGCGGCTCGCGCGCGACGCCGTGTTCGGTTCGTGGATGAGCGACCGCGCCGTGACCTATCGCGGCGTGGCAAAGATCCCGAACGACCTCGGCACCGCGGTCACCGTGCAGGCGATGGTGTTCGGCAACCTGGGCGAGACATCCGCCACGGGCGTGGGCTTCACGCGCGATCCCTCGACCGGCGAGAATCGATTCTACGGCGAGTACCTGACGAACGCCCAGGGCGAGGACGTGGTCGCGGGCATCCGCGATCCGCGGCCGATCGGCAAGCTGGAGCTCGACCTGCCCGCGGCCTACCGCCAGCTGCGCGAGATCACGCGCCGGCTCGAGCAGTACTACCGCGACGTGCAGGACTTCGAGTTCACGATCCAGGACGGCACGCTCTACCTGCTGCAGACGCGCGCGGGCAAGCGTACGGGCGCGGCCGCGGTCAAGATCGCGGTCGACATGGTGAACGAGGGGCTGCTCAGCAAGAGCGAGGCTCTGCTGTCGGTGTCGCCGGAGAGCCTCGAGCAACTGCTGCACCGCCGCGTCGACCCCGACGCCTCGGCGGAGCCGATCGCCAGCGCGATCGCGGCGTCGCCGGGCGCGGCGGTCGGGCGCGCGGTGTTCGCGGCCGACGACGCCGAGAAGTGGGCCGCGCGCGGCGAGCGCGTCATCCTCTTGCGGCGCGAGACCGTCCCCGACGACATTCACGGCATGGTCGCCGCCCAGGGCATCCTCACCGCCACCGGCGGGACGACGTCGCACGCGGCGGTGGTCGCGCGCGGCATGGGCAAGTGCTGCGTCGCCGGCGCGAGCGAGGTCCACGTCGACGAGCACGCCCGGCGGTTTGTCGTGGCCGGCCGGACGATCGCGGAGGGCGACGTGATCTCGCTCGACGGCACGCGCGGACTGGTGTTCGCCGGCGCGGTGCCCACGCTCGAGCCCGCGCTCACGCCCGAGTTCGCCCGTTTCCTCTCGTGGGCCGATGAGACCCGGCGGCTCCAGGTGCGCGCCAATGCCGACGTGCCGCCCGACGCGAAGAAGGCGCGCGAGTTCGGCGCCGAGGGCATCGGCCTGTGCCGCACCGAGCACATGTTCTTCGCCGAGGAGCGCCTGCCCGTGGTGGTCGAGATGATCTTCGCGGCGAGCGAGACGCGTGCGCTCGAGCGCGCCGTGCTGGCCGCGGAACGCGAGGTCGAGCGCGGGGGCCGCGGCAAGGGCCACGCCTCGCGGGCGGGAGAGGCGAAGCGCCTGGCGAAGGAACTCAAGCAAACGCGCAAGCGCTACGATGACGCGCTCGCGAAGCTGCTGCCGTTCCAGCGCGCCGACTTCCGGGGGCTGTTCGAGGTCATGGACGGTTTCGGCGTGACCATCCGCACGCTCGACCCGCCGCTCCACGAGTTCCTGCCCAAGCGCGAGGCGCTGATCCGCGACGTCGCCGAACTCAAGGCCCAGATCGCGATCCTGGCGGCCGGCGGGCGCGGCCAGAGGCCGGGCGGCAAGCCCGATCGCCGCCATGGCCCGCGCGTGGACCGGCGGGGGCTCGCGGCCACGAAGGCGCCCTCCATCCACGCGCTGCGGCGCCGGCTGGGCGCGCGCGAACGCATGCTCGAACGTGCCGAGGAGCTGCACGAGTTCAATCCCATGCTCGGACACCGCGGCTGCCGGCTCGGCATCACCTACCCCGAGGTCACGGCGATGCAGGTGCGCGCGATCCTCGAGGCCGCGGTGGCGGTGAAGAAGAAGGGCAAGACCGTGCTCCCCGAGATCATGATTCCGCTGGTCGGCGAGGCCAACGAGTTCGACCGCCAGGCCGAGCTCGTGCGCGCCACCGCCGAGGACGTGTTTCGTCGAGCGAAGATGCGCGTGCCCTACCTGGTCGGGACCATGATCGAAGTGCCGCGCGCCGCGCTCACCGCGGGGGAGATCGCGCGTGGCGCCGAGTTCTTCTCGTTCGGCACGAATGACCTCACGCAGATGACGTTCGGCTACTCGCGCGACGACAGCGGCCGCTTCCTGCCGCTCTACGTCGAGACCGGCGTCCTGCCCGCCGACCCGTTCATCGCGATCGACCGCCCGGGCGTCGGGCGGCTCGTGCGGCTCGCGGTCGAGGAGGGGCGGGCGGCGCGCCCGGACCTCAAGATCGGGATCTGCGGCGAGCACGGAGGCGAGCCCTCCTCGGTCGCGTTCTGCCACGAGGTCGGGCTCGACTACGTGTCGTGCTCGCCGTTCCGCGTGCCGATCGCGCGCCTCGCGGCGGCACAGGCGGCACTGCGCGAGGCTCAGGCCGAACGCGCCCCGGTCCGCCGCGTGTGATAGACTGAACACCCCCAGCGGTCGGCATCCCCGAGGAGATTCGCATGTTCGTCGAGCACCACCTGGTCGAGCTTCGGCGCGAGCGCTTCCGCCCGCGCGCCTGGGCGCGCTACGTGCGCCTGGCGTTCGCCTTCGCGCGGGAGCGCGCGCTGGCGAACCCGGCCGCAGTGAGATCGATCCTGTTCGTCGGGCTCCTCCTGTTCGTGCTCACCCTGGCCGCGTCCGTGGCGGTCTCCCTGCTCGTCGATCCGACGCTCGCGCGCCGGCTGTTCACGTTCACGGCGCTCGGCCTGTTCCCCATGATCGGGCTCACGCTGTTGCACGTGCAGCTGATCCGCAGCCCCGACGGCACGGCGCTGGACGCGATCGGCTGGCCGAGCGCGATCACGCTCTCCCGGGTCGCGCTCGTCCCGGCGTTCCTGGTCGCAATGGTCGGCGGGCACTTCCGCCTCGCGTTCCTGGTGTTCGTGTGTGCGATCGTGAGCGACGTGCTCGACGGTTGGGTCGCACGGCGCTTCCGCCAGGAGACGCGCCTGGGAGCGATCCTCGATCCCCTGGTCGACATCCTGTGCAGCTTCTGGCTGTTCGTCGGCCTGTGGCTCGGCGGGGTCGTGCCACTCTTGCTGTTCGTGCTCGCCGGCACGCGCATGCTCATGCTGCTGGCGGGCGGCTCCTACCTCTACCTGACGCACGGGCCGGTACGCATCCATTCCACCGTGCCCGGCAAGATGACCGGGCTCGTGCTCACCGCGCTGGTCGGCATGCGGCTCGCGATCGTCGCGTTCCCGGTGAGCGCGGCGACGCATCGCCTGACGCCGATCCTGATCGACGCCACCGGCGTGCTGCTCGCGTTCACGCTGCTCTACGGCTGGGTGATCGGCTGGCTCAACCTGCGCCGCCTGCGCGCGCGCGCCGATGTCGCGCCGCCAAAGGTCGTCACCGACGTGCGCTTCGGGGCTTGAGCATGGACGGCCGGTTCGATCTCCTGTTCGAGGGCCCGATCGGGCGTATGCGCCCCGAGGATGTGCTGCAGTTCGTGTCCCAGGCCGGCGGCGCGGTGCGGGTCTCGTTCGAGACTGAGGATCGCGCGCTCGGCGGGCCGCGCGGCGTCGATCTCGAGGTCGACGCGGGCCGCCTGGTCGCGCTCGGCCCGCGCGGCACCGGCCTGCGCTTCGGCGACCTCGCGGTTGCGCGCGGCGTGCTCGCGCGCGCGGAGCTCGAGGCCGTGGCCGCGGGGGACGGACCGCGTCTCGGGGAGCGGCTCGTCGCCGGCGGCTTTCTCGAGGAGGCGGGCGTCGACGATCTCCTGTGGGAGCGTCACGCGCGGGTGGTGTGGGCGCTCCTGGCGTGGGAACGCGGCAGCTTCGTGGTGAGCAGTGCGCCCGAGGCGGCGTCCCCGTCGCCCGAGCGCGTAGTGGTCGATCCGCCGATCCCGCTCTCGGCACTGCTGCTCGACGGGCTCCAGCGCGCGGAAAGCGCGCTCGGGCCATCGCCGACCTAGGCGCACGCGTCAGGTCGAAGTCAAGCCGGCGCCCCGCGTCCCGCGAGGCGTCCTGCGCGGTTGAGTGCTCAGGCCCGCCCCCGTAGACTGCCTGCATGCTTCCCACGTCGCTCACGCTCGCTCCCCATGCCCTGGCCTGGCTGCTCCCCGGCGCGCTCGTGCTCGCCGCGCTGGCGGTCTGGGCGTACCGCCGGATCGCCCCGTCGCTCAAGCCGAGCGCGCGCACGCTGCTGACCGCGCTGCGCACGGTCGCGCTCGTGCTGGTCGCGTTCCTGCTGGCGCGGCCGCTGCTCTCGCTCGCGGGAGACGCCGCCGGCAAGGGCGTGGTCGTGATCCTGACCGACGTGTCGCGCTCGATGGACCTGCCGGCGGACTCGACCGGCGGGCCGAACGCGCGCCCGCGCAGCGCCGCAGCGCGCGACGCCACGCGCCGCGCGGCCCGGGCGCTGGCGGGGCGCTACCGGGTGGTCGAGCGCACGTTCGCCGGCGGCGTATTCCCGGCGGCGACGCCCGACAGCGCGCTCGACCGCGTGGCCGGCGTGGCGCGCGTGCGCACGGCGATCGGCGACGCGCTGCCGGCGGCGCTCGCGGGCGTCGAGAACG
>JBDTYW010000039.1:0-10646 GCA_040005445.1 Candidatus Eiseniibacteriota bacterium | reverse complement strand
ACGATGAGCGGTGTGGGGCTGGACCCTCCGGGGCCGGCTGCTATCGGGGGCCAGTTCGGCCAAGGGAGTCCACCCCCACCGCGTCGTCGTCCGACGCTCCCCCTACGGGGCCATCTACAGGTGAGCCGGGACGAGCACGATCCGCACCGGCGGGCCGGTCGGGCGTCCGTCCACGAGCATCGTGAGGAAGTAGATCCCCGGGGGCACGCCGCTGCCATCCTCACGCTGCCCGGTCCACGTGGGAGCGGTCGAGAATCGATATTCGCCGGCCGGGCGCTCGCCCAGGTCGAAGCGCCGTACGAAGCGCCCGACGAGGTCGCGGATCACGAGCGCGACCGATCCCGGCGCGGCCAGGTCGAACGGCAGGCTCACGGACCCGACCGCCGGCTGGGGCCTCGGCGTCAGCAGCGCCGTCCGCGTGACGTCCCCCCCGCCGCCGTCGGGCGCCGGCACGATCGCGGGGTTGAACGACCGCGCCGAGCGCGCGGGGAACGAGCCTGCGGCCTCGAGCTCGGCATAGTAGAACCACCGCCCCGGCCCCGGAAAATCGTCGACTACCAACGGGCACGGGCCGGTGAACGGGTTGCCCGGCAGCGGCACCGCCGCCGCCGGAAGGGGCGGCGAAAACGGCGGGCTGCCCTGTCCCGGCGGCCAGTTCAGCCGGTACAGCCGGAGCGCCCGCCCGGTGGCATCGCCCGAGCACACCAGCGTGACGCGCACGGTATCGGGCGAGACGTACGAGGCCCCGATCCCGAGGTCCCCCGCGAACTCCTGGGTGAACGAGAACTTCGCGCGCGACACCGAGCCGAACGCCGGGGGCGCGGTCCACGTGGCGTACCAGCGATCCGCCGCCACGTCGTGCACCGCGCTCGGAAACGCCAGCACAGTCTCGTACGACGTGCCCACCAACTCGTAGGGCTGGTAGCCGGCCGCGGTGCGCAGGCTCGAGTACACGCGCGGCGCGCCCGTCTGGCTGTAGTCGACCCACAGCGCGCGAAACACGAGGTCGTTCGCGGGGCCGGCGCACCGCGGACAGGCATGGCCCGAGGCAATCGCCACGTTGCTCCAGTCCGGCGGATCGCTGGTCCCACCCTGCACCACCGGCGCCGAGTTGAGCAGAGGCCCCGGGTGGAAGCCGGTGGCGTTCCAGGTCAGCTCGCGGATGTGGTCTTCGAGCAGCGTGCCGTCGGGCGACTCGCGCACGATCGCGACCAGGCGCACCGCGCCGTTCGTGTCGGGCGCGGCGCTGAAGCTGAAGAACGCGTTCGCCGTCAGATTATCCGGGAGGGAAGACCACCCGCCGACGCCGGTCCAGCGCAGCGCCTGCATCAGGCTCGGCGCGTTCTTGAACGTGAAGAACACGGCCGGCGATCCGTCCGTGGTCTCGACCAGGACGGGCCGGGTCTCGGCCAGGCCGCCGCTCCACAGCGGCTGGGTGAGCGACCAGCCCGCGGCCGAGTGCACCGAGTACACGAGATCCCGGTCGAGCGAGAACGGGTCGCCGTCGGGCGCGATCCCCCACGCCAGCCAGGCCTGGTCGCGGCTGACGGCGAGAATCGAGAATTCCACCTCCGGCGCCGCCTCGTCGAGCAGCGGCACCTCGACCGCGACCGTCTCGGGCGCCGACCACGTGCCGGCGACCAGGCGGGAGGCGAGCAGCGAAGGTCCGCGAAATGCGCCTCCGCCCAGCCGGTTGTTGTCGCGCAGCCAGGCCAGCCACACCGTTCCGTCGGGCGCGCGCGAGACCTGCGGCAGGCGCTCGGTCGCGGGAGTCGCAGCGAACAGGGTCGTCGCGGGGGACCACGCGGTGCCGGTGAGCCGGCTCCAGTGCATCTGGAGCGGGTCGTTCACGCTCGTGCGCCCGGACCACACCGAGATCGCCTGCCCCTGGTCGTCGAACGCGATCTGGGCGCGCTCCGCCTCGAACCCCGGATCGACGAAGCCCTCGGTGGACCATCCGCTCTCGAGCGTACGCCCGGGCGGCGGGGCCTCGGCCGCACGGGCGGTCGTGGACAGGGCGAGCAGGAGGACCAGGGGGAGTGCGGTGCGGACCGGCAGAAGTCGATTCATGAAGGAGCGCCTCTCGAGACGAAAATGACCGGGAACGCGGCGGCGGCCGCGGGGGAACCTCGGTTCCCCGACCCGGTCTGGAAGGTTTCGAGTGTGCGGCAATCTCAGGCTTGCGCCAACGCCAAAATCAACGCGCTGGGCGCGGTCCGGGCTCGCCTAGGCGGCGCGGGGGACGACGCGCTCGACGGCGTCCAGGATCTCCTCGATCGTGAACGGCTTGGCGACGACGGCCGCCACGCTGCTCTCGGCCAGCATGCGGTCATCGAGCTGGATCCCCCATCCGGTGACCAGGATGACTGGGGGCGGATCCGGGAGGCCGGCGACGGCGCGCGCCACGTCCCAGCCGGAGAGGTCGGGCATGCCGAGATCGGTCATCACGAGATCCCACCCGGCATCCCGCTCCATGATCTCCACCGCATCGCGGCCGCTCGAGGCCTCCAGCACGGTGTGTCCCGCCGCGCGCAGGAGGTCCGCCAGCAGCGTGCGCACGTTCGGCTCGTCATCGATGACCAGCACGCGCAGGGGCGCCGTCGCGGCCGCGCAGGGGCGGATCGGCGGTGCGTTCGGCGTAAGCGGGTCGCGGGTGGACCCCGCCCCGGCATCCTGCGCCAGGCCCGGGAGGCGAACCCGCATCCGCGTGCCGGCATCGGGGGCGCTCTCGACCTCGATGCGGCCACCGTGGCGCTGGACGATGCCGTAGACCACGGACAGCCCGAGACCGACCCCGCCCACGCCCTTGGTGGTGAAGAACGGATCGAAGATCCGCGCTCGCACATCGGCGCTCATGCCGCGGCCCGCGTCGGCGACTTCGACCACGACCTCCCCTAAACCGCCGGCGGCGTCGGCCTCGTATCGGGTGGCGAGCCCGAGCGCTCCGCCGTTCGGCATCGCGTCGAGGGCGTTGAGGATGAGATTGGTGAAGACCTCGCGCAGTTCCGACGCCTGCCCGGCCACGTGCGGAATGGGAGAGAGCTCGGTCGTGACATCGTACTGCCTGCCTGCGCGCTCGGCCTCGTCGCGCCAGCGCCCGCGCGTCAGCGACAGGCAGTCCTCGACCACCTGCGAGAGCGCGACCGGCTGGAAAACCCGGTCCGTGCGCACGCGCGTGAAGTCCTGGAGTCGCCGCACGGTCGCCGCCCCGTCGAGCGCCGCGCGCTCGATGATCGCCAGCTCGCTCGCGGTCTCGGCATCGCAGGTCGTGCCGCGCAGCAACTGGGCCCGGCCCACGATCGCGCCCAGGACGTTGTTGAAATCATGGGCCACGCCGGAAGCCATCTCGCCCAGGGCGCGCAGCTTCTCCGAGCGCACCAGCCCGTCCTGCGCCTCGTTGAGCTGCATGTACGACACCTGCAGGCGCGAGAACAGCGCGGCGTTCTTGAGCGCGACGCCGACGTGATAGCTCACGGCTTCGAGCAGGCGAATCTGCTCGGTGCTGAACGCGTTCGCCTGCTTGGAGCAGGCCACGATCGCGGCCTGGATCTCGCCGTCGAGCGCCACCGGGATCAGCACCATGCTGGTCATGCCGTGAGCGACCAGGAGCACCTCGGCGACCTTGGGCGCCGCCGGCAGGTTCGCGAACGACTCCGCGCGATGCGCCACCAGGCGGGCGGGATCGAGCCCCTCCTCGAACGCCCAATCGAGGCCGTCGCCGTCGTGCACGAGCTTGCTCCAGGTGTCGAACACCAGCGCCCGCTCGACGCGCCGCCGCTCGTGATCGTATCGCAGCACGGCGTAGCGGTCGCACGGCACGACGCGCGCGAGCTGGCTGACGATCGCGCGATCGAGGCGGGTCGGATCGAGCGTCGAGGACACCGCGCGCGCGATCTCGTTCACCGCCTCGAAGCGGGTCGCGCGGGCGCGCACCTCGGCGAAGAGCGAGGCATTCCAGAGCACGATCGCCGCCTGGCTGGCGACCGAGGCGAGCAGGCGTTCGTCCTCGGGCCCGAACGCGTCCGGGCGCTCGGACTCGATGTCGAGGATCCCGAGCACGCGCTCGCCGATCTTGAGCGGGAGGGCCAGCTCCGAGCGAATGTCGAACGACCCGGGAACATAGCCCTCGTCGGTCGTCACGTCGGGCACGTTGACCGGGGCCCCCGCGCGGAAGCACCGCGCCGTCACCGAGGCGCCGTCGATCGGCATGCGGATCGCGTCGAGGTTCTCGTGATAGCCCTCCGAGGCCCGCACGTACAACTCGCCCGTGGCCTCGTCGGGAAGCAGGATCGCCGCGATGCGGAACGCAAGGCGGGCACACACCACACGGAGGATGTCGGACAGCACGTCGTCCAGCGCGTCGGCGCGGCCGATCGATCGGCTGACTTCGCACAGGGTCTGGTTCTCGACCAGCTGCTCCTCGGTGCGCGCGAACAGCCGGGCGTTTTCGAGCGCGCTCTCGACGGGGTGGCGGATGCGGCGGAGCAGGGCCATCTCGTCCTCCCCGAACGGCACGCCCGCGGGGCGTCGCAGCTGCAACATGGCGACCGGCGCGATCGAGTCGGACAGGGGGACCACGACACACGTGGGATCGAGACGGACCACGTCGTCCTGCGAGCCGCCGGCAACGCCTGCGGGACTCACCTCGCCGTGCGCCTCGAGGATCTCGGACAGCGTCTCGCATGCGGCGCCCAGGATCTCCCGCGCGTCGAGCGTGCGGGAGACGCGACGCCCGACCAGGTCGATGACGGCCAGTTCCTGGTTCTGCCGGGTCAGAGTGCGCTCGTGAGCGCGCTCACTCGTGACGTCGCGAAGGATCCAGATGCGCCCGATCACGGCTCCCCGCCCGTCTCGCATCGGACGGGAACTCGCTTCGATGATGGCGTCGGGATCGATCAATACCGATAGCATCGAGCCCTCGAACTGGGGATCGGCGAGACCCCTTCCCACCCACGTTGCGACCTCCGAAAAATCGATCGTGCGCGGCTGCATGGCGGCCAGCCCCTCGTGCACGGTCTTGTGCTCGAGCCAGTTCGCCGGCTTGCCCACCAAGGCGGCCATGACCTCGTTGGCGTGGTCGATCCGCCACGTTCCGTCGTGCAAGGACGCCATGGCCAGCCCGTCCTTGCCGGCATTGAGTGCCGATTCGAGGCGGGCGGTGCGGAGTTCGACCTGGGTGCGGCGCTCCTCGAGCCGATGGACGGCGTGGGAGAGCGCCCGTGCCAGCGCGCCGATCTCGTCATCCCGCCGGATCGCGAGCTCCAGGTCCGACGGCACGAGGTCCGGCCGCCCGGCCACCGCGGCGAGTTCGGCGAGTGGACGTGACACGACGCGCCGCATCAGCCACCACAACAGCCACCCGAGCGCGAGCGCGCAGAGGAGGCCGATCCCGTGGTAGTAGAGGCGCCGCGTGTCGGCGGCGTTGGCCCCCTGGCGCTCGTCCCAGATCGCGATCAGCGCGACCGGGGCGCCCGGCTTCAGGCGATGGCCGTGGTGTTCCGGCCAGCCCGGGTGGATCGGCTCGATCGCGCTCACGCGATCGCCCCGGCGCGAGGCGGCGGCGGTTCCGCCGGCGCCGAGGGCCCTGCCCAGCCAGGTGTCCGGGAAATGCCCGGACCACCCGAGTCGCCGCGGATCGAACGGACGCTCCAGGCTCTCCGCCCGGGAGGTCCACACCGTGCGGCCGGAGGCGTCGACCAGATCCATGCGCTCGAGCGTCGAGGATCCCGCCGCGTACGGCAAAAGGATCGCGCTCATGACCGGGGCGGAGAGATCGCTGCCGTGCAGGCGAGCGGCGAGCCGCCGACTGTCGGCCGCGGCCCGGCGCGTGAGATCGCGGATGTCCTCCGCGCGCTTGACGTGCCAGTCGAGCTCGACCACCCCGGCGGTCGACACCGCGAGCACGGTGCAGAGCACGACCGCGAGCTTGCGCGCGAGCGTCCCCCGGAGGCAGCGGGATTCGAGCCAGGCCAGCAGTGCGGGCGTGTCGGGCGACGAAAGTCCGGACATTGTCGGTGTTATCGGCACCAACCCGTGATCCTCAAGCGACTTGCACGAGCCGGCCCGACCGCCGGAGGGGGTTGCCGGTCCACCGCCGGGCGACTAGAGTCCCGACGTGCCCGCCCTGGTCCTGCTCGCCCTGCTCTGCCACGTCCTGCTCGCCTCCGGCACGTTCATCCTCGCCAAGGTCGCGCTCCGCGAATTCGACCCGATGGCCCTCGCTCAGTTGCGCTTCGTGCTGGCGGGCGCTGGACTGTTCGGCCTTCTGGCCTCCCGGGGAGGCATCCGGCCCGAGCGCATGCGCGGGTCGTGGGGAGCACTCGCACTGCTCGGCGTGATCGGGACCACGCTCAACCAGGGGCTGTTCCTCGCCGGTCTCCGCCATTCGACGCCGGCTCACGGCGCGCTGCTCTACGCCGCCACGCCGATCGTCGTGCTCAGCCTGGCGCTCGCGCGCCGCCAGGAACGGGCCTCGGCGCGGCGCGCGTTGGGCGTCCTCCTGGCGTTTGCCGGCGTCACGTTCCTGCTGCTCGGACGCGGGCTGACGTTCGACCCGCGCTGGGTCGGCGGGGACGCGTTGATTTTCCTCGCGGTCATCGCGTGGGCCGTCTACACGACGCGCGGGAAGGAGCTGATCTCGCGCCTCGGCGTGGTGCCGGTGACGGCCTGGGCCACGCTGTTCGGCACGATCTGCTTCCTGCCGGTCGGCGTGCCGGCGCTGATCGCGCAGGACTGGTCCAGGATCACGCCGGCGGGCTGGTGGAGCCTCGCCTACATCGGGGTCGCCACCTCGATCGTTTCCTACCTGCTGTGGGGCTGGGCGCTCGCGCACATCGAGGCCAGCCGCGTGGCCGTGTTCACGAACCTGCAACCCGTCGCCACCGCGCTCCTGGCGTGGGCGCTGCTGGGCGAACCCCTCACGCTGCACTTCGTGGGGGCCACCCTGTTCGTGCTCGGCGGGGTGTGGCTGGCGGATCGAGGCTGATCGGGGGCGAGGCGTTGCACGCTGCACGATCCAGGGGACCGCGGCGTGCGTCGCGCCCGGACTGCGGGGCCCGGAGTACGGATCGATCCGGCCAAGCCGCGGCCCTGCAACGCATTCCTTTACGAACGCCGGCGGCACGAGTCGTGCTCAATCTCGCAGCGGCGCAGTGCGCCCGCGCGCAGGCGACCCTGCGCGGCGAAAAAACGTTCGCCCCGGCGGGCGGCCTGTTAGCCTTGGCACATCGAGGTTTGGCCGCCCGCCCTCTGCTCCGCTCCTGGACACGCACCGCCCCGCGCACGACGCCGGGGCCATGGGTGAAAGCATGATCGTCCGTTCCCGCATCGTCATCCGATTCCACGTCGCTCTTTTGCTTCTCCTCGCCCTCGCCGGTGCGGCCCGAGTCGCCCAGGCACAGGCGCCGACTTCGCGCCAGCTCGCGGCCGACCTCGAGCGCCTCGAGGTCTCCGTGCGTTCGACCCTGGGGGCCACCGAGGATCCCGTGCGGGGCCGCATCGTGAGCGCGATCGTGCGCGGGCCGGTCTCCGCCGATGCCCTGCGCGCCATGGGAGTCGAGGTCGGCACCCAGGTCGGCGATATCACGACCGTGCGCCTGCCGATGTCGGCGGCCGCCCAGGTGTCGCGCCTGCCGGGCGTCGAGGGCATTCGCCTCGCCCTGCCGTACACGCTGCACCACGACCTGTCGATCCCGGATGCGCGCGCCAACAACAAGCGCACGCAAAGCCCGCCGCTCGCCGGGTTCAACGGCAACAACGTGGTGATCGGGTTGATCGACTCGGGGATCGACTACCAGCACGACGACTTCAAGAATCCCGATGGCACCACCCGCCTGTTGAGCATCTGGGACCAGACCACCGGGGGCACCGCCCCGATCCCCTACAACTACGGCAACGAGTGCCTCCAGGCCCAGATCCAGGCCGGCACCTGCGGCGAGTTCGACGGCCTGGGCCACGGCACACATGTGACGGGCAGCGCGGCCGGCGACGGCAGCGCGACCGGCAACGGCGTGCCCGCATACAAGTACGCCGGCATGGCGAACAAGGCCGCGATCATCATGGTGAAGACGAAATTCACCGACCCCGCCCTGCTGGACGCCGTGAGCTACATCTTCGCGAAGGCCGCGGCGCTCGGCCGCCCGGCCGTTGTGAACATGAGCCTCGGCACGAACCTCGGGCCGCACGACGGCACGCTCGACCTCGAGCTCGGGCTGAACGCGCTGGTTGGCCCGGGCAAGATCATCGTGGGCTCGGCGGGCAACGAGGCAACCCAGAAGGAACACGGCAAGCTGGTCTCGACCAGCGCACTCGACTCGCTCACGTTCGCCGTGCCGGCCTACGCCGGCAGCGCGAGCGACGACTACTTCCTGCTCGACGGCTGGTACAAGGGCTCGGACAACTACACCGTGACCCTGACGTCGCCGACCGGGATCGTGTTCGGCCCGCTGTCGAGGGGATCGTTCCTGAACGGCGCGAACACCACCGACGGCCGCGTCTACATGGAGAACGGCGCCATCGGCACGAACAACGGCGACGTCAACGTCTACATCGAGGTCTCGGATCTCACCGGCGCCCCGCGGCCGAAGGCCGGAGGCTGGCGCCTGCGCGTCAACCCGGTGTCGGTGGCGAGCTCGGGGCAGGTGCACTTCTGGTCGTTCTCGAGCCTCTCGCCCACGTACCCGACGGCCACCTTTGCGACCAAGTTCGACAGCGACGTGACGGTGACCGCGCCGAGCACCGCCGACTCGCTGATCTGCGTCGGGGCGCACACGACGAAGGGCTCGTGGACCTCGTCCGCGCCGGGGCAGCCCGGCCCATGGGCGTTCAGCCCGGCGGAGGTGGTGGACCAGTTGTGCTCGTTCTCGAGCAACGGCCCGCGGCGCGACGGCGTGATGAAGCCCGACCTCACCGCGCCCGGCTCGGCGGTCGCCTCGGCGCTCTCGACCTCGTGGGTGGCGGGCGGCGCGGGCGCCGGCTGGGACCCGGTGCTGGCGGTGGACGACGGCAAGCACGCGGTGCTCCAGGGCACGTCGATGGCCGCCCCGCACGTCACGGGCGCGATCGCCATGATGCTGCAGCAGAACCCGAACCTGAACCCGACCCAGGCGCGCTCGATGCTGACCTCGAAGACGCGGCGCGACTCGCCCGTGACCAGCGCCGGCGCCGTGCCCAACAAGAAGTTCGGCTGGGGCAAGCTCGACCTGACGAACGTAGTCCCGAACGTGGACACGGTCGCGCCGACGATCACGGTCACGCGCCCGAACGGCGGCGAGACGTTCATCATCGGCTCGCAGGACACGATCCGGTGGACCGCGAACGACAACG
Organism: Candidatus Eiseniibacteriota bacterium; assembly: GCA_040005445.1. Lineage (GTDB taxonomy): Bacteria > Eisenbacteria > RBG-16-71-46 > RBG-16-71-46 > DASYSL01 > JANPEF01. The sequence continues at coordinate 1,322 of JBDTYW010000039.1, read as the reverse complement.
TGATGGTGACCGCGATCGACCTCGAATACTCGAGCGACAACGGCCTCAACTGGAATCCGGTCGTGAGCGGGCTCACCAACTCCGGCAAGTACCTGTGGATCGTCCCGAACACGCCGACGTCGCAGGCGAAGGTGCGCGCGACCGCGCACGACACCCAGAACCAGTCGCAGGACGCGAGCAACGCGGTGTTCACGGTCAACGCCGGCGTGGTGGACGTGTCCGGCGCGCCGCTCGCGTTCGCGGTCCGGCCCGCGTCACCCAGCCCGTTCAGCGCGACCACGGCGATCGGCTTCGACCTGCCGCCGGTCTCGCTCGCGGGGCAGGTCGCGTGGCCGACCCGGGTGCGGGTGTTCAACGTGGCGGGTCGGCTTGTGCGCACGGCGGTCGAGGCCGCCCTCGCGCCCGGACCGCACGTCGCCGCGTGGGACGGCCGGGACGAGAAGGGCTTCCTCCAGCCGGCCGGCGTCTACTTCATCGAGGTCGCGACGTCGAGTCAGCGGGGAGTGGTGCGGGCGGTGTTCCTGCGCTGACCTGCGCGCGCCGCTCCGCCGCCCGCGCCGCCGAGGCGGCGCGCTGCGAGCGGCGCTCCTCCCACAACCGGGCGCGCAGGGCAGGCAGGCCGTCGCCGGTCTGCGCCGACACCTGGAGCGAACCCGGGAACTCGAGCGGCAGAGCGTAGAGCAGCGCCTCGTCGGTCACCGCGTCGGTCTTGTTGAACACGATCACGGTCGGCCTCGACCCGGGCGCGGCATCGGCCGCCTCCCCGCCGAATGACGCCAGCACCTTTTCCACGTTCTGTAGTTGCGACCGGAACTCGGGGTCCGCGGCATCGACCACATGTAGCCACAGGTCGGCCTCGACCACCTCGGCGAGCGTCGAGCGGAACGACGCGACGAGGTGATGTGGCAGCTTGCGGATGAATCCCACGGTGTCGGTGAGCAGGAGCAGCTCGCGCTTTTCGTTCACCATGCGCCGGGTGGTCGCGTCGAGCGTGGCGAACAAGCGGTCCTCGGCGCGCACCGAGCTCTTCGTGAGCGCGTTGAACAGCGTGCTCTTGCCGGCGTTGGTGTAGCCCACGATCGCGACCCGGAACTGGTCCGCACGCGACTGCCGCTGCACCCGCCGCTCCTTCTCCACGACGTCGAGATGGCGCTTGAGCAGCGAGACGCGGTCGCGCGCGAGGCGGCGGTCGGTCTCGAGCTGCGACTCGCCCGGTCCGCGCGTGCCGATCCCGCCGCCCAGGCGCTCGAGGTGCTGCCACATGTGCCGCAGGCGCGGCAGGCTGTACTCGAGCTGCGCGACCTCGACCTGCAGGCGCGACT
>JBDTYW010000038.1:0-10806 GCA_040005445.1 Candidatus Eiseniibacteriota bacterium | reverse complement strand
ATCCGCCACTCGAGCGCGATCCTGCAGGCGCTCGCCGACGGGACGATCGAGTGGGTCGCCGATACGGACTTCGGTTACGAGGTGGCGACGCGGATCGAGGGCGTCCCGGACGAGATCCTCCAGCCGCGGAAGCTCTACGAGGCCCAGGGCCGGATCGCCGAGTACCAGGACTGGGTGAAGCGCTTGCGCGAGGAGCGCCGCGTCTACCTGCAGGGCTTCCCGGGCATCGACCCGGCGATCGTCCAGGCGGTCTGACCCGCACCGGGCCGCCCTCATGACCACCGCCCCGGCGACCGTCGAGCAGGGATCGACGACCCGCCGGGGCGGTTTGCTGTTCACCCGCAGCGCGCTCGCGCTTGCGGTCTTCGTCATGGGGGCGATCGACGTCGCGTCGGCCCTGCTCTCGCACCCGCCCGAGCGCCTGCTCGACCTCGAGCGGCTCCTGCCCACCGCCGTGCTCGACACCAGCCGGACGTTCACGCTCATCGCCGGCGCACTACTTTTGCTCGCGGCGTGGGGCCTGAGGCGCGGCAAGCGGCGCGCGTTCGTGTTCGCGCTCTTCCTGTGCGCGCTCTCGGTGCCGGTCAACGTGCTCAAGTCGCTCGACGTCGAGGAGGCCACGGTCGCCGCCGGCCTGCTGTTCGCCCTCGGCGTGAGCAGCGAGGCGTTCCGGGTCAAGAGTCGCGAACTGTCGTGGCGCGGGTGGGGTTTGCTCGCGCTCAGCACGTTCGTCGCGCTGGTCGCGTCTTCGACGCTCGGCGCGTGGTGGATCGAGGGCCGGTTCGGCTCCGCGGGCGGGGCGTCGCTTGCCGCCGCGTTCGGGGCGGCGATCTCCGGGCTGCTCGGGCTGGGGCCGGACGTGGCGCTGCCGCACCCGACCGACCTCGCGCCGGCGGCGCGCACCGCGCGCTGGATCACGGCGGCGATGCCCGTGCTCGGCGTCGGCTACGCCTGCGCGGCGGCGGGGCTCGCGCTCCGACCCGCGCGTTACCAGAAGCGGCACGAGGCCGACCATCGCATGATCGAGGCGCTGGCGGAGGCGCACGCGACCACCGGGGTTGCGCCGTTCCTCGCCGCACCCGAGCTCGACGTGTTCGTGAGCCCGAATGGACGCGCCGCGATCGCCTACCGCGCGGGTTCGGACACGCTGCTCGCGCTCGGCGACCCGATCGGGCCGCCCGAGGAACTCGCCCCGCTCCTCGCCGCGTTCGAGACCTACTGCCGCGAGCGCGACTGGGAGTTCGCGTTCTTTCAGGCCAGCCCGGCGTATCTGCCGGCCTACGCCGCGCGGGGATGGCGCGCGATCCACGTCGGCGTCGAACCCGTGATCGATCCCTCCACGTTTACGCTCGAGGGCGGCGCCATGGGGGACGTGCGGCGCGCGGCGCGCCGGCTCGAGGCCGCGGGCGTGGTCGTGCGCTCGTTCCGGCCCGGGGACGGCGCATTTGACGGTGCGAGCGAACCCGAGGTGCTGGCCGGCCTGCGCTCCGTCTCGAGCGGGTGGCTGGCCGCCCATCCCGGGGGAGAGAAGAGCTTCGGCATGGGCCGGTTCGACGCGCGGCACCTGGATCGGCGCTGGCTGCTGGTCGCGCTCGCCGCCGCCGGCCGAGTCGAGGGCTTCGTCACCTGGGCCGGGGTGCCGGCCGCGGGCGGATGGACGCTCGACCTGATGCGCCGCCGGGCCGACGCGCCCGCGGGGCTGATGGACCTGCTGGTGTCCTGCGCCGCGCTCGAGGCGAGGGAGCACGGGGACCGGGTGCTCTCGCTCGGGCTGTCCGCGCTGGTCGCGGTGAGCCCCGGCGACGATCCCGACGCCGAGCGCGTGCGCGCGTTCCTGCGACGCCGGCTCGGCGCGTTCTACGATTTCGAGGGTTTGTTCCACTGGAAGCGGAAGTTTCAACCGCGCTTCGAGGACCGCTTCCTGGTCGTGCCCGGCGCGCTCGCCCTGCCGCGCGTGCTCTACGCCCTGGCGCGCGCGCAGACGCCCGGCGGATTCCGCGCCACCTTGCGCGGGCGCGCGCGTCCCACCCGAACGGAGGAGACCGGATGACCGCGAGATCGCTGTTCGCTCGCTTCGCCCGTGGCACCGCGCGTGCCTCGGGCCAGCCCTTGGCGTTCCTGCTGGCTGGGCTCGTGATCGTGGCATGGATCGTGACCGGGCCGCTATTCCACTTCAGCGACACCTGGCAGCTCGTGATCAACACCGGGACGACGATCGTCACGTTCCTGATGGTGTTCCTGATCCAGAACACGCAGAACTGCGACAGCGAGGCGATGCAACTCAAGCTCGACGAACTGATCCGCGCGACCCAGGGCGCGCACCTCGCGCTGCTCGACATCGAGGAGCTGACCGACGCGGAGCTCGATCGCCTGCGCGCGACCTACGCACGTCTCGCGACGCACTCGCGCGAGCGCCTGCGCGAGGGCGAGCCCGACACGGGGACGCCGGACGTGGACGCGGACGCGGACCAATCGCCCTAAACCGCGAATTTCGCGGCTTTCTTGACGCCCCGGCACGGCCGGTGCTAGCGTTCCGCCTGTGGGTCCGGGCGCTCCCGGCGCGAATGCCGACCGGGAGGGCTGCGGGACCCGCAAAACGCATGAATTCAAACCACTTGTGCGAGATCGGGGCCCCCCGGGCCCCGCGCGTCGGCTCCTGGGTCGGGATCCTTTCCGCCTCTCGGGGGCCCTTTTGCTTTGGCACCACGAATCGCCCGATTGCCACGAAACTGGCCGCCGGGCGGGTCGAAGGGACTTAGGAGGACCATGGGACGGATCTTCGTGCGCAAGATCGCGATCGAGCACATCGACGCCCTGCACCTGCTCGGTCAGAACGATTCCAACCTACGCCTGATCGAACACTCGGTGCCGGTGCGGATCACGCTGAGGGACTCGACGCTGTCGGTCGCGGGCGACGAGGCTCCGGTCGACGACGCCGCGCGCGCGCTCCGGGAGCTGGTGGGACTGGCCGAGCGCGGCCGCCTGGTCGAGGAGACCGACGTCGCGCGCGCGCTGGGGCATGCCTCGGGGAACGGCCACGTGAATCCGTCGGCGAACGGCAACGGGCACACCGAGGGCGGCGAGCTCGCGCCGGGGGACGACCTGACGTACGTCTTCGAGCGCAAGACGCTGCACGCCAAGACCGCGAACCAGGCGCGCTACCTCAAGGCGCTCGAAGCGCACGAGGTCGTGTTCGCGATCGGGCCCGCCGGCACCGGCAAGACCTATCTCGCGGTCGCCGCCGCCGTGCACGCGCTGCGCCAGAAGAAGATTGAGCGCATCGTGCTCGTACGCCCGGCGGTCGAGGCCGGCGAGAGCCTGGGATTCCTGCCGGGCGACATGCAGGAGAAGGTCGATCCCTACCTGCGTCCGCTCTACGACGCGTTGCAGGACCTCATGCCTTTCGAGAAGATCCGGCGCTTCCTCGAGCTGGGCGTGATCGAAATCGCGCCGCTCGCGTTCATGCGCGGGCGGACGCTGACCAACGCGTTCGTGATCCTCGACGAGGCGCAGAACACGACCATCCGCCAGATGAAGATGTTCCTCACCCGCATGGGCCAGGGCACGCGCGTCGCAATCACCGGCGACGTGACCCAGATCGACCTTCCGAACCCGGCGAACTCGGGACTGGTCAAGGTGCAGGAGATCCTCGCGAGCGTGACCGAGATCAAGTTCATCTACTTCGAGAAGGCCGACGTGGTCCGCCACCGGCTGGTGCGTGACATCCTGCAGGCGTTCGACGAGTTCCATCGCACCCAGACGAATCCCGACGACGGCAACGCGGATCCGCACGCGGCGCCGTCGGACGACACGTCCCAGGGTCGCCCGGAGGCCTAGGCCTCCCGGGTTCGCCCACGACGGGCGCGCCCTCCCTAAAGGGAAGGAACTCTCTGCATGTCCCGCACACGCCTGACCCCGTTGCCCGATCGCGAGCGCCCCGGGCGCCCGTGGGGGCGCTGGTTGCGCCGCGTCGGCCTCGCGCTGTTCGTCGTCCTCTGCGGCGTGCTCGCGTTCCCGCAGACGCGGCCGGCGGGTCTGTCCTACCGCGTGGGCGACATCTCGCGCGAGCGCGTGATCGCGCCCTACGACTTCCACGTGCGCAAGGACGAGGCGATCCTGGCCCGCGAGCGCGAGGCGGCGGCGCAGGCGATTTCGCCGGTGGCAGCGCGCGATCCGCGCGTGGCCGGGGACGTGAAGGGGCGTTTCGTCAGCTTCGGCGAGAGCGTGACCTCGATCCTCGAGCGCAGCACCGACCCGGCGGAGCGCATCGCCATGATGCGCCAGCTCGGTGTCGCCCTCCCCGGGGAGACCTACTCGACGATCGCCGCGCCCACGCGGGCCGCGCGCGTGCTAACCGCGGCCGGGCGCTCGCTCGCCGACCTGTTCGCGTTCGGCGTGCTCGCCGACAAGCGCGCGCCCGCGTTCACCGGCCAGGCCACGATCGACGTGCGCTCGCTCGAGGGCGAGTCCGCCATGCCGCTCGACTCGCTGCCCGACCTGCGGGACGCCGACGCGCTCGCGCGCGCGGCCGCGCTCGACGAGTTCGGCAGCGACCGCGCCTCGGCCGCGGCGACGGCGGCGCTGGTCCACGCGTTCATCCGCCCGAACGTGATCTTCGACGCGAACGAGACCGAATGGCGGCGCAACCAGGCCCGCATGGCGGTCGTGCCCGACGTGGGCGAGGTCAAGAAGAGCGAGCGCATCGTCGACGCCGGCGAGCGCATCACGACTACGGCACTCGCGCGCCTGCGCTCACTCGAGGCGCTGCAGGCGGAATCGCGTGGACCGGTCGACCTGTTCTACCCGTCGCTCGCGCGCGTGATGCTGCTGCTCCTGTTCGTGGCGGCGTTCGCGATCTACCTGCGCTTCGAGCAGCCGCGCGTCTACCGCGACAACGGCCTGCTGCTCCTGTGCGCACTGCTGGCGTCCGTGGCGTTCGGCGTGGCCTCGCTGATCACGAACGTCTTCCACCTGCCCGAGTACGCGGTCCCGGTCGCGTTCGCACCGCTGATCCTCTCGATCCTGTTCGACAAGCGCCTGGCGGTGGTGTTTGCGCTGCTGCTCACGGTCGCGGTGTCGGCCGTGGCCGAGTTCCGGCCGACGTTCGTCCCGGTGGCGGCGATCGGCGGCATCGTCGCCGTCTACGCGGTGCGGCGGCTGCGCCAGCGCCGGCACTTCTACGCGGCGCTGTTCAGTATGACGGTTGCGGTCTCGCTCGCGATCGCGGCGCTCGGCGTCGGCCAGCAGGAACCGGTGCGCAGCGTCGCGCGCGACCTGCTGTCGGGCATCATCGGCTCGGCGCTGACGGCATTCCTCGCGATGATCCTGCTCCCGGTGGTCGAGGCGGCGTTCCGCATTCCCTCGGACATCACGCTGCTCGAGCTGTCGGACCTGAACCGCCCGCTCCTCAGGCGGCTGATGATGGAAGCGCCGGGCACGTACCACCACTCGCTGCTGGTGGGCTCGCTCGCCGAGGCCGCGGCCGAGTCGATCGGGGCAAACTCCCTGCGCGCGCGGGTGTGCGCCTACCATCACGATATCGGCAAGCTGACGAAACCCGAGTACTACACCGAGAACGAGGCCGGCGCGGTGTCGCGGCACGCGCGCCTGGCGCCGTCGATGTCGGCGCTGGTGATCAAGTCGCACGTCACCGAGGGCCTCGAGCTGGCGCAGAAGGAGAAGCTGCCGCCCGCCGTCTATGCGGCGATCCCGGAGCATCACGGCACGACCGTGATGGCGTTCTTCTACGCCAAGGCACTCGAGCTCGATCCGACGACGCCGGATCACGACTATCGCTACCCGGGCCCGAAGCCGCAGAGCAAGGAGACCGCGATCGTCATGCTCGCGGACTCGATCGAGGGCGCATCGCGATCGCTGCAGGGTCCGACGCCCGCCCGCCTGCGCGGGCTGGTCAACAAGATCGTCGACCAGCGCCTGCACGAGGGGCAGCTCGACGAGTGCGGGCTCTCGCTCGCCGACGTCGCGCGCATCCGCGAGGCGTTCCTGCAGGTCCTCACGGGGATCTTCCACGTGCGGGTCGCGTACCCCGAACTTCCCGGCAAGACCCGCGATGCCGATCTCGGTCGCGAGCACCGATCCCGGGCATAGCCCGGTTCCCGCGCGCGCCCGCGCCCGCCTCATCGCCTACGCCGCGCGCGTGCTCAGGCGTGAGGGCGTGACGCGGCCGGCGGTCACGATCGTGCTCGGCGACGACGCGCTGCTGCGTTCGCTCTATGCGCGCTTCAAGGCGCGCGATCGCGCGACCGACGTGCTCTCGTTCACCTATGACGACCGGCGCGGGCCGAAGAGCCGCGCGCTCGAGGGTGAGATCTACGTCTCGCGCGAGCGCCTGTTCGCCCAGGCGAAGCGCTACCGGCACGAGCCCGGCGAGGAGTTGCTGCGCCTGGTGACGCACGGCTTGCTGCATCTCTGCGGTCACGACCACATGAAACCCGGCGAGCGGCGAGTGATGCGCGCGGCCGAGCGCATCGCGATGCGCGAGGACTGCGCACCCGGGGATCGCGGCGCGCTCGCGGCGGCGGCCGAAGCGGTGGCGCCTTGAGCTCGGGCAATCTCGTCCTTTTGTTCGCTGCGCTGACCGTGGCGGCGGCGCTGTTCTCGGCGACCGAGATCGCGCTGTTCTCGGTTTCGCGCGCCCGCGCCAGGCGGTTCGCGCAGGAAGCCGGCCCGGTCGGGGAGGTGTTCCGCCGCCTGCTCGAGGCGCCACACGCGACGCTGGTCCAGATCCTGTTCGCGAACAACCTGGCGATCGTGGCCGCGACCGCGACCGCGGCGGTGCTCATGGACCGGGCGTTCGACCGCTTCGCCCTGCCCGAGTGGGCGCTGATCGCCGTGGAGACGTTCGGCCTGACCGCGTACCTGCTGGTCGTGTGCGAGCTCACGCCCAAGACTCTCGCGTTCGAGAAGAACGAGACGGTCGCCCCGGCGCTGGCGCGTCTCTACTCGCTGATGTCGCCCGCGCTCGCGCCGGTGGCGCGCGGGCTCGAGCGCATCGCGCAGGCCGCGTCGCGGCTGGTCAAGCGCCACGAGCCCGAGCACCTGACCGCAGACGAGCTCGAGACCCTGGTCGAGGTCGGTGCACGCGAGGGCACGCTCAACCCGGAGGAGAGTCGGCTGTTCCGCGGCGCGTTCCGCTTCGGCGAGATGACCGCGGGCGAGATCCTGACCCCGCGTGCCGATGTGCTCATGATGTCGGCCGACACGCGCATCGAGGACGCGCTCGAGCAGGTGGCCGGGGGGCTGCAGCCCCGCATCCCGCTCTACGACGGCACGATCGCGCGCGTCGTCGGCGTGCTCTACGCCCGCGACCTCGTGCGATTCAAGCTCGAGGACCCGGGCGAGAAGTCCGTGCGCGCGATCATGCGCCGGCCGCTGGTGGTGCCGCCCACGCGCGGGCTCGAGGAGTTGCTGCGCACGTTCCAGGCCGAGCGCGTGCACCTCGCGGTCGTGGTCGACGACGCCGGCGAGGCGCTCGGCATCGTCCGGCTGGACGACGTGCTCGAGCAGATCGTGGGGCCGATCGAGGACGAGTTCGAGGAGGAGGAGCCCGCGGTGCGGCCCCTCGGTGAGGGACAGGCGATCTTCCGGGGCAGCGTGCTGGTGAGCGAGGCGAACCGCCTGGTCGGCGTCACGCTGCCGGGCGTCGAGCGCGAGACCCTCGCCGCGCTGTGCGCGCGCCTGTTTGCGCAGGCGCCGTCGGAGGGCGAAACGCTCGAACTCGACGGCGCATTGCTTACGATCGAGGCGGTCACCGGCTGGCAGGTGTGGAGCGTGCGGGTCGCCCGCCGCGGCGCCCCGACTCCGGGCGCGCCGCGCGCGGCGGAGGGGGCGTCCTGATGCCGCTTCTCCTGTTCGCGATCGGACTCCTGGCCACGGGCTTCTTCTCCGCGGTCGAGACCGCGATCGTCTCGGCGAACCGGACGCGTCTCTCGCACCGCGCCGACACCGGGGACGCCGGCGCCGCGCGGGCGCTGCACTTCCTCGACGACCCGCGACGCCTGTTCGGCGCGACGCTGGTCGGCAGCAGCCTGGCGAACGTCTTCACCACCACGCTCACGACCCTGTGGTTCGCGCATCGCTTCGGCGAGAACGCGGTGCCGTGGGTCGTACTCGGCCTCACCGCGCTGCTGTTGATCGTGGGCGAGATCGTCCCCAAGTCGATCGCGCGCGCGCAGGCCGACCGCCTGACCGTGATGCTGACCGCACCGCTCGAGTCGTTCGACGCCGCGATGCGGCCGCTGCTCCTGGTCGTGACCGGAGCCTCGACCGCGCTCTTGCGGCTATTCGGCGTGCGGGCCTCGCCGTCGCGCGCGGCGATGTCGCGCCAGGACTTCCAGCTGCTGCTCGACGAGAGCGAGGAGCAGGGGCAGGTCGCGCCCGGCCAGGGACGGATCCTCTCGCGCGTGCTCGACTTCGGCGAGACCACGGTCGGGCAGGTGATGCGCCCGCGCACGGACATCGTCGCGGTCGAGGCGGGCACGCCGGTGCGCGAGGTGATCGAGCTGGTCGAGCGCACGGGGTTCACGCGCATCCCGGCGTACCGCGGCAACCCCGACCAGATCGTGGGCTTCGTCCACCTGTTCGACCTGCTGCGCGCGCCGGCGACCGACCTCGCGGTGGACGGCCTGCTGCGCCCGATCGGCTTCGTGCCCGAGGCCAAGCCCTGCGACGAGCTGCTGCGCGAGATGCGCGCGCGCCATCGCCCGATCATGATCGTGGTCGACGAGTACGGCGGTACGGCGGGCGTGGTCACGATCGAGGACCTGGTCGAGGAACTGGTCGGCGACATCAAGAACGAGGGCGAGACCGCGGCCGCGACGGTGCGCGGTCTCGACGCCGGGCGTTGGCAGGCCGATGCGTCGATGCGGATTGCCGATCTCAACGAGGCGCTCGAGCTCGACCTGCCCGAGGGCGACTACGAAACGCTCGGCGGGCTCGTGCTCGAGCGGCTGGGGCGAATCCCGGCGGCAGGCGACGCGGTGACGGTGGCGGGCATGCGGCTCGAAGTGCTCGCGGCCGATCGCCGACGCGTGCGCCAGGTGGCGATCACCCGCCCCGCTCGGGGACGGAGGCTTCCATGAAGGACGAACCGCTGGACATGCCGGGCTTCGCGCCGCCGCGCGTCGGCGCCTGGGCGCGCCTGCGCAGCTATTTCCTGACCGGCCTGCTGGTGCTCGGCCCGACCACGATCACGCTGTTCGTGCTGTTCCGCTTCCTGTGGATCCTCGACGGGCTGCTCGGCCGCTACATCAAGTTCCCCGCGCTGGTGACGGCATGGCTGCCCGAGGGGCGCATCCCGGGACTCGGCATCCTCGCGATGTTCCTGCTCGTGATGTTCGCGGGCTTCGTCGCATCGTCGCTCGCCGGCACCGGCGCGCTCGCGGCGTGGGAGCGCGTGTTGACCCGCCTTCCGCTCGCCCGTATCATCTACTCCGCGACGAAAGGATTGGGCGAGGCGTTCCTGTCCGGGCGCCGCACCGCGTTTCGGCAGGTCGTGCTGGTCGAGTACCCGCGGCCCGGGGTGTGGGTGATCGGTTTTCGCTCGTCGGATCCACCGCAGGCGCTGTCGGCCGCGGCCGGCGTCACGCTCGTGAGCGTGTTCGTGCCGAACACGCCGAACCCGACCAGCGGCTACTTTCGCCTGGTTCCCGAGAGCAGCGTGCGGCCCGTCGACCTGACGATCGAGCAGGCGGTGAAGCTCATCGCGTCGGCCGGCGTGGTGCAGACGCCGGCGTCCCCGAACCCCGAGAAGACCGCCCCGCCCCATGGCCCTGACCCGGTGTGAAGCCGTCGTCGTCCGCACCTACCCGCTCGGGGACACGAGCCGGATCGCGGTGCTCTACAGCCGCGAGTTCGGGCTGGTGCGCGGGGTCGCGAAGGGCGCGCGCGGGCCGAAGAGCCCGTTCGGCGCCGGGCTCGAGCCGCTGTCGGTGGTCGACGTCGTGCTCTACCGCAAGGACGGGCGCGAGCTCGACCTGCTGAGCAAGGTCAACGTGATCACGGACTGGCGCTCGAGCGACCTCGCGCGCGTGTCGCACGCCCAGGCCGTGCTGGAATTCCTCGATCGCCTGGTGCACGAAGTCGAGCCCGACCCGCGCCTGTACGCGCTCGTGCGCCATGCGCTGGCGGTGATCGAGGCGGCGCCGGTCGAGGTGCTGCCGTCGATCACGCTCGGGTTCCAGATGCACGCCTCGGCGCTGCTCGGCTACGCGATCGAATGCGCGCGCTGCGCCGGTTGCGGCAACGCGCCCGAGGGGCGGTTCGCGCCGGGCAAGGGCGGGGCGGTGTGCGCACGCTGCGCCGAGGGCGAGCCGATGGTCGCGCTCGCCGAGAGCGAGGCGCTGGCCGCGCTCGCGAAGATCGCACGCTCGCCCGCCGACGCGCTGGGCGGCGCGGCCGCCGTGCTGCCGCGCGCGGGCGAGATGTTGCGCCTGGTCGAGCTTCACCTGAAGAGTCACGTCAGCAAGTTCTCCGGATTCAGGTCGCTGGCATTCCTGCTTTCCATCGAAGGGGCAGCCGCATGAGCAAGGGCAAGGCCGGCACGTTTCAGGACATGCTGCTCACCCTCGAGGCGTTCTGGCACGCGCGCGGCTGCGTAATCGAGCAGCCCTACGCGGGCGAGGTCGGCGCCGGCACGTTCAATCCCGCAACGTTTCTGCGCGCGCTCGGCCCCGAGCCCTGGCGCGCCGCGTACGTCGAGCCCTCGCGCCGGCCCAAGGACGGGCGCTACGGCGAGAACCCGAACCGCTTCCAGCGCTTCTACCAGTACCAGGTGATCCTCAAGCC
>JBDTYW010000037.1:0-10835 GCA_040005445.1 Candidatus Eiseniibacteriota bacterium | reverse complement strand
TCAGCCATCGAGCATCACCGACGTCAGGCGCCAGGTCAGCTCGTGCGCGTTGAGGCACAGCTCGTAGACGTCCCCCGAGTCGACCGAGCATGCGAAGTAGTAGAGCGGCTGCCGGCCGACGCGGTCTTCCCAGCGCGCGTTGACGCGCGCGATGCGGTGGCTCTGGGTGCCCCGCCGAAACACGACCGGGGTGGCCTGCCCCCCGGCAAAGTCCGCGCGCACGCGAACGGGCTCGTCCAATTTCTCGACGCGCATGCCGATCTCCGATGGCTTCCGACTCGATGGGTGCGCCGGGGGGAACGGGCCCGACGATACTGCACAAATGTGCACTCGTCAAGAACGCCGGTTGCGGCCGGGGGCCCGGGGCCCTACGGTCCGGGCGGTTCGCGTCCCTGGCCCTGGTCCCGGAGGTCCCGATGAAACGCATCGCGCTGGCTGCCGATTTTCTGCGCAGACCCGTGCGGCCGGGGCGCTGACGCGATGAACGACGCCCAGGGCGCGCCCCCGCTCGAGATCTCGCCCGCGGACCTGGCCGCCCGCCTCGCCGCGGCACAGCCTGCGGGCACGCCGGAGGCGCCGGTCCTGATCGACGTCCGCCAGCCCGAAGAGCACGCCTACGTGCGGCTCGAGCCCAGCCGGCTCGTGCCGCTGCCCGAGCTCGCGGCACGGCTCGACGAGTTGAAGTCCGCCGTCGATCCCACCGCCGACGTGATCCTCTACTGCCACCACGGCGTGCGCTCCCAACACGCCGCCGTGTTCCTGCGGGCCCACGGCTTTCCGCGCGCGCGCAGCCTCGCCGGCGGCATCGAGGCCTGGACGCGCCAGGTGGACCCGAGCCTCCCCCGCTACTGACGCGCATGGCCGATCCCGGCGACGCCCTGCAGTCGATCGCCGAGCAGTACGCGACGTGCACACGCTGCGCCGACCTGGGCGTGGCGCCCGATCCGCGCCGCGCGACGTTCTGGCGCCTGTCGAACGCCGCGCGGCCCGAGCCGGTGCGCGTCCTGTTCATCGCCGAGTCGCCGCCCCAGCTCAACCGCAGGGGACGCTGGTCGTACTTCTATCTTCCCCAGGAGAAACCGCCGGGCGAGGACGCGTCGACGCTGTTCTGGGCGCTCGCCGAGGTGCTCGCCCTGCCCGAGGCGCGCGGCTGGACCTATGCCACAGCGTTCCGCGCGCGCGGGCAGGCCAAGCCCGAGTTGATCGAGGAGATGCGAGCGCGCGGATTGTGGCTGGTGGACGCGGCGAAGTGCGCGGTCAACGGAGTGGCGGACGCCGCCGCACGCAAGGCTGCGGTCGGGCGCTGCGCCGAGCACTGGTTGTGGCGCGAGCTGCGGGCGCTCGAACCCGAGCACATCGTGCTCGTCAAGACGACGGTGCGCGACCTGCTGGAGCCCATGCTTACGCGCTGGGGATTCGGGCCGAGGCTGCTGGGAAGCGAGCGCATCCCGCACCCGGGGTCGGGCCAGCGGGCGAACTTTCGGGCGGCGATGCGGCGGCTGATCGCGCGGCACCCGGGGCTGTTCGGCCCGGAGGGAGTGCGCTAGGGCTTCGTCCTCAGGACCGGATATGAAAAGGCCGGGGAGAACGAGCGCATGCGGCCGGAGGTCCCAAGTCAGACCGCGCTACGCAACGTTGCTCCCCGGCACGTCGAAGGTTCGGTTGGAGCTTCAGACGAATCGAGTCTGAACCCGTGTTCGAAGAGGGTCAAGGAGTTTGCAGGTGTTCCGCGCCCGACACTCGATTTCCTTCCCGGGGGCCCGGAGGATCGCGCGCGAATCGACGCCAAACGCCGGGTTTCGCCGCGGGCGACCGACCGCCTTGTCCCTACTCGCCGTACTCCTCGCCCCGCATCCCGGTTCCCGCGATGCGCCCGCGGGCGCCGGGCCGGTCGGGCGAGAGGAGATAGAGCGCCAACCCGAGCAGGAGGCCTCCCAGCGTGGCCTCGAGGCCCAGGAAACACGCCACCTTGAGCGGCGCGAACGCCGGGCTGACGAAGCGCACGAGCCAACCCGCCGCCTCCCCCGCCAGGGCGAACGCGAACGTGCTCACGATCAGCCCGGCCCGCGCCCGGGTCGACCACGGCAGGAAGATCGCGAGGTGGGTGAGCAGGAGCAGCACCAGTGCCATCATCGGCAGGTGCATGTGCGTGACCTCGAGCATCGAGCCGTAGGTCCGCGGCTCGAGGAAGCGCGCCTCGTCGCCCCGGTAGTAGGCGATGACCGAGCGCGGGTCGAGCGTCATGTTCTTCCAGTACATGAGCGCGGTCGTGACCCACAACCCGGCCAGCAGCACCAGCGTGCAGCCGAGCGTCAGCCGCATCAGCGGGTGGTTGCGGAATCCGCCGGATTGCAGGTACTTCATCGCGCGTCCGCGGCCGGCGTGAGTTGCGCCAGGGCGGCGTGCAGCGCGAGCGTGCGGCGCACCGCCGCCGTGACCGCCCGCGCGGTGAGCGTCGCGCCGGCCAGGCTGGGCACCGCGAGCCCGGGCTTGAGATCCTTCGTGAGCGCGTGGCCCTCGAGACGCTCCAGCCAGCGCGGCGGCGGGAGGTAGTCGTCCGGCTCGTGGAACGCGAGCACCTCAACCGCGCCGACGGCGGCTTTGGGCGTGACCACGATCATGATCGTCTCCATCTGGCTGCGCACCGGGTGCGTGTCGAGATACGCCGTGCCGACGAGCGAGTCGCCGACCGACGCACGATACGCCACGACGCGCGCCGAGGCGAGCCTGGCGCCGGCGGCCTGCTCGACGCGCGCCACCTGCTCCGGCGTGAGGTAGAACGTGCGAGCCTCGACCCGCGCGCGCGGGCCGAACGCCTGCGCGAGCGCGGCCTCGCGCGTGAGCAGGACGCGCGCGCCCGCGCTCCACGGGAGGAGGGCGAGCGCCGGCGCCGCGAGCGCGCCGGCGAGCATCCAGCGGCGCAGGGCGGATCTCAGAACAGGTACCCGAGCGCGACGCCGAAGCGGTCGACGGCGGTTCCGTTCGCCGTCCAGTTGTTCCGGAAATCGGCCTTGAGCACGATCTGCGGATCCGGGTAGAACGCCGCGCCGAACGTCCAGGACTTGCGGTCGTTGGACGCGTTCTTGGTGAATCCGGCGGGCACCTCGTCCTGGGTGTCGTAGCGCTCGTACTGGACGAACGGCCAGAGCGCAAGGCTCGAGCCCGTTGCGACGTGCCGCAGCAGTTCGAGACTCGCGTTGACGTACGCGCCGTACGACTTCGAGCCCACCGACTCGTCGCCGACGTAGCCGTTCGCGTCGTTCAGGAGCGCGGCCTCGCCGACCCGGCCGCGCGCGCCGAGCGCCCGCAGCCACAGCCCGTGGTTCTTGTACTCGCCGTGCGCCTCGACGATGGTCGCGCGCGCGGTGAAACGCTCCCCCAGCGTCGTGGTCGCGTCCTGCGCCGTGCCGCCCGTGAAGCCCGACACGCCGATGCGCGCGCCCCCGCCCTGCCACTCGAGCCGTCCGGTTACGGCGACGTCGTCGAACACGCTCTCGGAACCGTTCTGGCGCGCCTCGTAGGGGCCGCTCTCGCCGGTGATGCCCTCGATGCCCGCCCCCGGATTGGCCACGCCGCGCAGGCTCTCGGTGAGGTACGCCCGGTACGACAGGCCGTTGCCCCATTCGCCATAGAGGCCAGCGCCGTTCGCCCGCCAGGTTGAGGGCACGACGTTGCGCTCGACCTCCGGCCGCTGGGTGGTGAGGAACGTCGGGGGCTCGTGCAGTTCGTTCAGGAAGCCCATCGGGACGAGCAGCAGACCGGCGCGCAGGTTGAGCGCGGGCCGCGCCAGGAAGTCGAGGTACGCGAACTCGACCGACACCGAACCGCCGAGCTCCGTCGAGCCGTGCTCGAACTCGATCTCCGAATTGAACAGCGCGTGATCCGAGAACTTGTAGCCCACGTACGTGATCGCGCGCACGAAGTCGAGACGCGCGCTCTCGCCCGCCGGGGCTCCGCCATCGGTGTCCTTGCGAAAAGTCCGGTAGAGCATCTCGCCGTAACCGCCGATCGAGACACCGCGCTTGACGCCGTAGATCTTCGACGCCGCCGGCCCGAGGCCCGAATGCCCCTCGCTCGGCGCGGGCACGACGTCGCCCACCCTTAGATCGTCGAGTTCGCCGGCCAGCACGTCGAGGCGGCGCGCCAGCTCGGCGTTGCTCGGCGACGCCAGGATGCCGGCCGGAGCGGCATCCTGCGCCGCGCGCGCCGGGGCGGCCGCGAACAGCGCGGCCACCGGCCCGCCCGCGCGCTCGATGCGCACGCCCAAGGGCGCGGCCGGATCGGGCGTGAGCAGGATCGCCTCGAGATCGGGCTGCCCGTCCGCCCACGCGAGTCCACGCCCGGCGCCCATCACGTAGAGCGCGGTCGAGGCGGCGTCGGCGTCGGTCGCCGTGGCGGCGATCGCGCTCGCCGAGCCCCAGGCCTCCGCCGGGCGCCCGCTGCGCGGGTCGAGGATATGGTTGATCGAGCCGCCGCCGGCCGGCAGGGCATGCTCCGAGGCCGCACTGGTCGCCAGCGAACGATCCCTGAGCTGGAGCGACACGACACCCTGCGCGCGATCCAGCGGGGAGGCGATCTCGACCGCCCAGCCGTCGGCGCCCACGGGCGCGCCCAGCGCGTAGACCTGGCCACCGAAGTTGAGCAGCGCGCGCGTCACGCCGCGCGTGCGCAGCGTCTCGACGGCGCGGTCGAGCGCCCAACCCTTGGCGATGCCGCCGAGATCGAACGCCATGCCGCGCGCCGGGAGCGTGACCGTGCGCGCCTCGGCGTCGAGGGCGACCTCGGCGCCGCGCACCAGCCTCGCCGCGGCGGCACGCTTCGCCTCGGACGGGAGCCGTCCCACGCCGCGGAGATCGTAGGCGCGCGTGAGCGGCTCGACGGTGGCGTCGAACGCGCCCCCCGAGCGCCGGCTCCACGCGGTGGCGCGCGCCAGGACGTCGAATAGGTCCGGCGAGACGACCACGGCACCGCCGGCGCCGGACGCGCGCGCGAAGCGCGAAAGCTCGGAGTCGTCGCGCCAGTTGCTGGCCACGTCCTCGAGGCGCGCGATGGTCTCGAACGCGGCCGTCGCCGCGGTCTCGAGCGCGGCCTGGTCCCCGCCCTGCAGCACGATCGAGCAGCGGGTGCCCATGAGCACGCGCTCGCGCTCGACCGTCAGGATCGGGCCGGACGACGCGTCGACGGGCGCGGAAACCGGCGCGGCCGAGGAGGCGCCGGCCGCGAGGAACAGGACCAGGGCGGCGAACTGTGGGACGTAGCGACGACTCACGACGACCTCCGTGCGGGCGGAGAGCCCGGTGGGGCGTGGATGCGGGCACCGCCACGGGCGTCGCGGGCGGGCCGACCTGCAATTGAGACTCAGTCTCAATACGGTGCCAAGCATGCCTCAGCGCGATCTCCCGTGTCGAGCGCGATCTTGCGTAATCCCGGGGCCCCCCTCCACGGCGGGCGGAGGCGCAGGGGGGCTCAGCCCGACGGCCCCCGGCCGCCGCGCCCGAGGCGCGTGGCGAGATGCCGCTTCACGTCGGGCCACTCCCCGGCCAGGATGCTGAACAGCACCGAGTCGCGCACGCTGCCGTCGCGCCGCGCCGCGTGGTGGCGGATCACTCCGTCCGGCTTCGCGCCGAGCGCGGCGATCGCGCGCTGGGAGGCGAAGTTGAAATTGTCGGTGCGCAGGCCGACGACCTTGCAGCCGAGCGTCTCGAAGGCATGCCGCATCAGCAGCAGCTTGCACGCGCTGTTGACGTGCGTGCGCTGCCACGAGGCGCCATACCAGGTCCAGCCGATCTCCACGCGATCGATCGCCGGGACGATGTCGTGATAGCGCGTGGTCCCCGCGATCCTGCCCGTCGCCAGGTCGCGCACGGCCCAGGGCAGCATGTGCCCCGCCTGCTGCCCCTCGAGCGCCGTGGCGAGGTAGGCGGCCTCCTCCCCCGGGGCGGGCACCGACGTGTACCAGAGTTCCCACAGGCGCCCGTCCGCGGCCGCGGTGGCGAGGCCCTCGAGGTGCGCGGTCGCCAGCGGCTCGAGTCGGACCCCATGGCCTTCGAGTGCGATGGGTGCGATCGTGATCACGTACGACCTCCGTGGTGTGCGGTGGACCCGGTGCGGGTCCCTCCGGCCTGCCCCGCGCGCCGAAATTCGCGCCCGGGACCTCGTTCCGTCAATTCGAATGTCCGTGAAGCGGCACGAAGGTCTCGGCCGCTCCCCTGGCCTCGAACGAGATCGCGCGGCCCCCGACGCGGCCGCGCACTTCGTATCGCCCCCTCATCTGCAGGAACGCGCGGCCCGCGCCGAGGCGCGCCGACGCCGGCTCGGCCGCGTCGCCCGGCGGCCGCGACGCCGCCACGTCCTCGACCACGAACCGCACCGAGAGCGAGTCGTCTTCGGTGACCGCCTCGAAGTGGATCGCCGTGGGCGCCTCCACCGGGACGGCGCCGAGGAGCGGGCCAGCGCGCCAGCCCTCGTACTCGAATCCACGCGGCTCGAGGAAGCCGAGAAATCCGTCGCGCGCGGTCACCAGCACGAAGCGGCGGCCGTCGGCCCCGGCGCGCTCGAGCTCCGGGGCGTGGACGGCGCCGTAGACCAGCGCGAACGCCCGATCGGCGCTCTGCACCTGGCCCCAGTCCCAGCGCGTGCTCTTCCATACGCCCCAATTGTGATCGTGGTACGCGGGCACGCCGTCGAACACGACGCGTTCGCCGGACGCCGTGATCGAACCGTCGCCGCGCGCGATCGCGGCCGGCACGACGTAGCCCGATGCGAACCCGCCTGTGCCCTCGATCGTGATCGGCGGGTAGTAGGCGCGGGGCTCGGGCGTGACCGCGAGGTCGACGTCCACCGGGCCCCCGCCGAGCCGGTCGACAAAGCGCGCGCGCAGGCGATAGCGCCCGTCCTCGAACGTAACCGTCGCGGGACCGAGGCGCGCCCCGACGCCGTCGAGCGGCACCGCGGTCGAATCAATCGGGACCACGCTGACGTAGCGCCGCGGCGGCTGGCCGCGCTCCCCGAGCTGGAGCGACAGGCTGCCGAGCGCCGGGCCCGCCCAGGGATCGCCTGCGACGAAGAACGACAGGTAGGCATAGGCCCCGCTCGCGGGGTCGGCGAGATTGAAGTAGTACCACTCGGCCCAGTGCCCGCTCGCGGACGCGGCGGCAGACGGCCGGTGCCAGCGGTCGATCTCGGCGTACAGCGCCTCCCCTGCGAGGCGCGCGAACGCGACTTCCCCGGCGCTGTCGCGCCAGTCCTTCGGGAGGCGGGACCGCGGATCGAGGGCGCGGGCGAGCGCCGGCACCTCGGCCCCGGCGAGCGACTGAATGACGCGGCCCTGAGCGCGCAGGTAGATCGGCCGGCCCGCCCACGTCGGCGAGGCGGCCGCGACGTCGTCCGAAAATCTCGGACCCCGCAGCAACTGGCGATACAGGAAGCGGGCGTTCGGCACGGTCGAGAACATCGCGGTCACGCCGCCGAGCTTGAGCACGTCGACGTCGGTGCCCTGCGGCACGAGCACGAGGTCCCCGCCGCCCACGAGGTCCTTGTCACGCGCCTGCTCGACGATCGCCTCGCCGACCGACAAAAGCGCGATCATCACGCCGACCGCAAGCGCGAACCCGAGCAGGAACAGCGCGGTCCGTCCGGGACGCACGGCGAGGTTGCGGCGCGCCAGCAGCCACATCAGCTGTAGGTCTCCTCGACGATGCGGCCGTCGCGCAGGTGGAGGGTGCGCCGGGCCTGCGCCGCGAGCGCCGGGTTGTGCGTCACCAGCACGATCGTGACTCCGTCGGCCGACAGTCGCGCAAGCAGGCGGGCGATCACGTCGCCGGTCGCCTCGTCGAGTTCGCCGGTCGGCTCGTCGGCGAGCAGGAGGCGCGGCCGGTTTGCGAGCGCGCGCGCGATCGCGACGCGCTGCATCTCCCCGCCCGAGAGCTGGGCGGGGCGGTGATCCCCCCGATTCGCGAGCCCGACGTAATCGAGCAGCTCGTGCGCGCGCGCCTCGCGCTCGGCGCGCGGCATGCGCGCCTCGAGCATCGGAAGCAGCACGTTCTCGTAGGCGCTGAGCATCGGGAGCAGGAAGAATCTCTGAAACACGAAGCCGACGCGCGTCAGCCTGAGCGCGGTCCGTGCGCCGTCGCCCAGCGCGCCGGTGTCCTCGCCCTCGAGCACGATGCTCCCCGAGGTCGGCAGGTCGACCGCGCCGAACAGGTTGAGCAGCGTGCTCTTGCCACACCCGCTCGGCCCCATCAGCGCGAGGTAGTCGCCCGCGGCCACGGCGAGCGAGATGTCGGTGAGCGCGCGCACGTCGCCGGCGGGCATCGGGTAGAGCTTGGTCGCGTGACGCGCCTCGACCACGGCCTCGGACCCTTTCAAGTCACCTCCCGGTGCAGCGTGAGCGCGACGTTCGTCCGCGCGGCCAGCCACGCGGGATAGGCGCCGGCGAGCGTCGCGGTGACGAGCACGAGCCCGACCGTGCGCACCAGCGCGCCGGGCGTGAACACGAAGAACGACAATCCGACCGGCAGGCCGGGAGAGCTGGTGAGGATCGCGTCGAGACCGCGCGCGGCGACCGCGCCGAGCAGGATTCCCGGACCGAGCGCGAGCGCCGCGAGCGCAAAACCCTCGATCAGCACGAGCCCCACCACGCGCGGCGCGCGCAGGCCGAGCGCGCGCAGGATCGCGATCTCGCCCTGGCGCTCGTTGACCGCCAGCGTCTGCAGCGTGAGCACGAGCAGAAACGTGACCAGCAGGCTGACCGTGCCGAGGATGAGCGAGAACTGCTGGAAGTACGAAAGTTGGCCCCGCACCTGCGCGAGCATTTCGCTCACCTCGTGGAACTCGGTCTCGGGGTGGAGCGCCGCCCAGCGCGCGGCCACGGTGCGCGCGGACCCGCCAGGCGCGAGCTTGCCGAGCAGGAAAGACGCCGGATCGTCGCCGCGCCCGGCGATGCGCGCGAGGTCACCCGGGCGCAGCGAGAGCGAGCGCTGGGTGCGCATGTCGAAACGGAACTCCCCGATGCCGGCGACCCGCAGGCGTTCGGGGCGCAGTGCGCCTCCCGACACCGCGTCGAGCGTGGCCGAGACCAGGAGCGTGTCCCCCGGTGCGGCGCCCAGCGCCTGCGCGGCGAGCGCATTGAGCACGACCGGCGTCACGCCGCTCGCCGCGGGGCTCCCCGTCGCGCCCGGCGGAATCCCGGCGCCGCGCTCGATCCGGTACATGGTCTGCCGTTCCGGCGCGAGCCCGAGCGCGAACGCGCTCACCGCGCGGCGCGGGGCGGCGGCGGCCGCGGCGGCACGCGGCTCGAGGTAGAGCGTGGTCGCCCACAGCGGCTCGGCCTCGGCGACTCCGGGGAGCGCGGCCAGCTCGGCCGCGAGCGCATGACCGCCGGGCAGGACGGCGTCACTCGAGAACGGCAGGCCGCCGCTCGGCAGCACGCGCAGGTCGTAACCGATCGCATCGAGCACGCGCGTGAGGCTGGCCTTGAGCCCCGAGGAGAGCAACGCCATGTCGTAGAGGAGCGCGGTCGAGACTGCGAGCCCGAGCACGCACAGGAGCGTGCGCGCGCGCTGCCGCACGAGGTTGCGGCGCGCCAGGAATGCGATCATCGCGCCCCCCGCGTGAGCCCGCGCGTCTTGAGCAGCCGCCAGGCGGCGACCGCCGCCGCAGCCACGCCCAATGGCAGCGCGAGCGCGAGCGCGGTGACCGCGACCGCGGGGCTGACGCGCGAGAACACGAGATCGGTCGCGTAGTAGCGCTGGAAGTAGCCGTTGATCCCGCCCGAGGCGAGCAGTCCGAGCGCCACGCCGAGCACGCCCCCCGCAGCCGCGACCACGAGCGACTCGAGCGCGAGGCCGACCAGGATCGTCCGGCGCGAGATGCCGATCAGTGTGAGCGACGCCAGCTCACGCCGGCGCTCCTCGACCTTGAGCACCATGAGCGTGACCAGGAACACCGAGCCCGCCGCGAGCGCAAGCCAGGCGATCGCGCGCTGGAAGCGCGAGATCACCACGAACGTGCCCGACGCCCGGTCGGCGAGGTCCTGGCTGGTGTAGGCGTCGAAGCCGACCGCGCTGCGCTGCAGGCGATCGCGCACCGCGGCCGCGCGCGCCGGATCGGTGAGCCTGAGCACGAAGCGCTGCACCGCGTCGCGCTGGCCGGAGAGCCGCTCGAGGTCGTCGGCGTGAAAGTGCGCGTAGCGACTGTCGCGGCCGACCTCCACGGGATCGGCCTGCGGGCGATAGACGCCGGCGACGACGTAGCGCTCGGGCGCGTCGAACGCGGCGGTGGGCGAGGCGTCGACGGTGTCCCCGCGCGCGACGCCGAGCGCCTTTGCCGCGCGCTCGGAGAGCAGGACCTCGCCCACGCGCCCGGGACCGCCCGACGGGGCCGGGGCGGCGGCGGCAGGGCGGGCCGGCAGGAGGACCGCGGCGACCAGGAGGACGAGGAGCATGCCCGCACCCTAGGCGGGGTTGGGCCGGCGCGCAATGCGCGAGGCCGGCCCGAGGGCAAGGTTCCTGCAAGCCCGGTCGCCGCCAAGCATCGAAGGGTCGGCTGGGGTAAGATGGGGACGGCTTCCGGAGGTGCCGCCGTGGTTCAACTGCCCGTCTATATGGACAACCACGCCACGACCGCCTGCGACCCGCGGGTGCTCGAGGCGATGCTGCCCTACTTCACCACGCACTACGGGAACGCCGCGAGCAAGAGCCACGGGTTCGGCTGGAAGGCCGAGCAGGCGGTGAACGA
Source organism: Candidatus Eiseniibacteriota bacterium (assembly GCA_040005445.1). GTDB lineage: Bacteria > Eisenbacteria > RBG-16-71-46 > RBG-16-71-46 > DASYSL01 > JANPEF01. The sequence goes on along the minus strand of JBDTYW010000037.1, from coordinate 98 downwards.
CGCGCGCGCGCAGGTGGCGCAGGCGATCGGCGCGTCGCCGGCGGAGATCGTGTTCACCTCGGGCGCGACCGAGTCGGACAACCTGATGCTCAAGGGCG
>JBDTYW010000036.1:0-10839 GCA_040005445.1 Candidatus Eiseniibacteriota bacterium | reverse complement strand
AGAAGAAGACGGTCAGAGCTCCGGCCTTTGCCTGCGCCTGGGCGACCAGCGCGGCATAGCCCTCGGGCTGGTACTTCGCGAACGACGCGTCCCCGCCCACCCACACCTGGTCGGCGCCATAGGCCCCCGCCTGCGACGCGCCTGCTTCCTGCCCGGGCGCGCACGCGAGGACGGCGATCACGTCGCCGCCCCATCCCGCGTCGGCAAGGCGGCGCGCCTCGGCGACGGCCTCGTATGAGGTCTTCTTGATCTCGCCTTCTCTCTGCTCGAGGAACACGAGGATCGCCATCAGATCACCTTCGCTTCTTCGCGCAGGAGGCGCACGAGCTCGGGAACCGCGGCCACGCCCTCGCCCACGATCCGGCCCGCGCTGCGCGCGGCCGGGAGCGAGAGCGAGAGCACCTCGAGGACGGGCTCGCCGAGCTGCGCGGGCCGCTCCTCGATCGCCTTCTTCTTGGCCGCCATGATGCCTTTGAGCGACGGGTAGCGCGGCTCGTTCAAGCCCTTCTGCGCAGCGACCACGGCCGGCAGCGCGAACGCGACCTCCTCGATGCCGCCCTCGATCTCGCGATGCGCGCGGGCCTTCGTCCCGGCCGCGACCGGGCCGTCGATCGTCAGCTGAGCGACCACGGTGGCGCACGGCAGCGCGAGCAGTTCGGCGAGCATGGGCGCGACCTGCGAGGCGTCGTCATCCACCGCCTGCTTGCCGCACAGCACGAGGTCGTAGCCCTTGCCCGTGATCTCCTGGGCGAGCGCGCGCGCGACCTGCAGCGTGTCGAGCTCGCCGTCGGCGGTCAGGAGCACGGCGGAGTCGGCGCCCATCGCGAGGCCGTTGCGGATCGTCGGCGCGCTCGCGGCAGGACCGACCGTGAGCAGCACGACCTCGCCGGCGCCTGCGGCTTCCTTGAGCATTAGCGCCTCTTCGAGCGCGAACTCGTCATAGGGATTGATCACCACGGAGACGCCGGCGGGATCGAGGCGCTTGCCGCTTCCCTCAATCTTGACGCGCGTATCCGTGGCGGGAACGGGCTTGAGACAGACGGCGATCTTCACTTGGGTTTTCCCCTGGGATCGATCGGAAGAACGGCAGGAAGCGGGCCCGAACATCGCGGCGTGGTGGCGGGCCGCTCGGCAGGCGCCATCCTGCCCGCCGCCGCGAGGTGGGTCAAGCGCTTTGCCCGCGCCTCAGGAGCGGCCCTGCTCGATCGCACGGCGCCCGCCGCACGCGCGGAACGCGAGCCCGGCACGGGGCCTTGCTATGGTACAATTTCGGGCCCGGACTGGCACGTGTGGTCCCCGCCCGGGGGACCGGCTCGATCCCAAGAGGCCCGCGTGAATTCTCCCCGCAAGCGATCGTCGCCGACGACGACGCCGTCCACTTCGTCCGTCCTGCGCTCCAAGCTCGTGCGCCCGAACGAGGGCCCGCACCTGCTCGATCGCAGCCGGCTCGTGGACGGGCTGGCGGCGCACGCCGACCGCCCGCTGTCGCTGGTCGTCGCCGACGCGGGCTACGGCAAGACCACGCTCCTGGTGGCGGCGAGCCAGCGACTGAGGCGGCCCGTCCTCTGGTACTCCCTGCTCGCCTCGGACGCCGACCCCGTGGTGTTCGGTCGCCACCTGCTGGCAGTCTTCCGCTCCGACGACCCGCGCTTCGGGCGCGACCTCGAGCGCGCGCTCGCGGAGCTCAAGCCGGGACCGCGAGCCGGCGAGGTGCTCGGCGGCGTGCTCGTGAACGCGGTCGCGGCGCTCAAGGGTCCCGCCCGCCTGCTCGTGCTCGACGACTTCCACGAGGTCGCGCACGAGCCCGGCGTGCTGGCGATTGTCGAGAGCCTCCTGCGCCAGCCCTCGGACCGGCTCCAGCTGTGGATCGCGAGCCGCACGCTGCCGCCGCTCGCAATCGAGCGCCTGCGCGTCCGCGGCGACGTGTTCGAGCTCGACTCCGACCAGCTCGCGTTCACGCGCGAGGAGATCCAGGGCCTGTTCGGCGAGGTGTTCTCGCGGCCGGCGGCCGACGAGGAGGTCGCCGCGCTGGAGACCGCGACCCGGGGCTGGCCGACCGCGCTCCATCTCGTCCACGCCGCGCTCGAGCGCTCGCCCGGCGCGAGCGTGACCGAGGCCGCGCGCGCGGTCGCGGAGTCGCCGCTCGACCTGCACTCCTACTTCTCGTCCGAGGTCTACGCCCGCCTCGACGCGGACTCGCGCCGGGTGCTCGAGCGGACCTCCGCGCTCGACCACTTCGATCCCGGCCTGGCGCAGGCGCTGGCGGGCATCCCGGGCTCGCGCACGGTCCTGGCCTCGCTCACGCGCCGCGGGCTCCTGCGCAGCTTCGGGTCCGGCGCCGCGACCACGTTCGCGTGCCCGGAGCTCGTGCGCTCGTTCGTACGCACGACGATCGAGGAGGCCGGCGGCACCGAGGCCCTGCCCCGGCTCGAGGCCGAGACCGCGCTCGTGCTCCGGGCTCGCGGCGAGGCCGAGCGCGCCTTGCGGCACGCGCTGCGCTCGGGCGCCCCCGACGTGGCGTGCGCGCTCACCGTCGAGATCGCGGCCTCGCTGCTGAGGGAGGGCCGCGCGGCCGCGCTGCTCGAGTACGTCGCTTCGCTTCCGGAGAGCCGCGTCGAAGCCGACACGGTACTCCGGCGCTTCCGCGCCGATGCGCACCAGGCGCTCGGCCACTGGAACGAGGCCGCGCTCGACTACGAGGCCGCGCTCGCCGCCGCGCGCGCGCAGCGCGACCGCGAGGCGGAGACGCGCGCGCTGCTCGGGCTCGGCAAGGTGTGGAACCTGCGCGGCCACCACGAGCAGGTGCTCGGACTCGCCGAGCGCGCGCTCGCCGGGGCGCGCGACCTGCCGGCGGACGTCCGGGTCCGCCTCCTGCAAACCAAGGCCGCGGCCCACTTCTACCTCGGCCAGTTCTCGGCATCGGTCGCGTTGCTCGACCAGGTGCGCGCGCTGCTCGCCTCCGCGCCGGACCCCGACCTGATCGTGCCGACCGTGCACAACCTGGCGATCGCCTACGCGGCGCAAGGGCGCTATCGCGAGGCCTCGGTCGAGTTTCGCGCCGCGCTCGCGCAGGTCCGCGGCGCCGCGTCGCCGCGCGCCCCGCTCTACCTCTCGAACCTCGCGACGCTGCTGCTCGAGGTCGGCGAGTGGGCCGAGGCGCGCGACGCGGCGGAGGAGGGGCTCGCCGCCGCCCAGCGCTTCTCGAACCGCATGCACGAGACCATGTGCCACGAGGCGCTGGCCGAGGTCCTCGCGCACACCGGCGACCTCGACGGCGCGCTCGCCTCCCTGCGCCGCGCCGAGGAACTCAATGCCGACCTGCGCATGGACGTGCTCGCCGCCGATCTCCTGGCGCTGCGCGGACGCATCTTCTGCGCGCGCGGACAGTATCGGCGCGCGGTCGAGTTCATGACGCGGGCGCTCGATCACCTGGCGGAGCGCCCGGACGCCCCACGACGCACGTCGTTCGTCACCCAGCTCGCCTGGTGCGAGCTGCGCGCCGGCCGGCCGACCGTGGCGCGCGACCGGCTCGAGGCCGAGATCGCGGCCGTCGACCAGGGCGAGAACGACGACCAGCGGATGCGCGTCCACTACTGGCTTGCCGAGGCCCAGCTCGCGCTCGGCGAGGCTCCGAAGGAGGCAGCACGGCATCTCGCGATCGCGCTCGAGCGCGTACGCGTGCGCGGCTACCAGCACTTCCTGCGCGTCCAGGCCCGCGAGGAGCCCGCCCCGCTGCTGCGCGCGCTCGAACTCGGCGTCGAGGTCGACGCCCGCGCCGGCGCGCTGGTCGAGGCCGGCGCGACCGTGGAGGCGCCGCTGCTCGGCCTGCTCGGCGCGGCGCCGATCCCGGTCGGTGAGGCCGCGCTCACGGTGCTCGCCGAGATCGGCGGCGAGGCCGCGCTGCTCGCCCTGCCCGGGATCGCGCGCACGCGCCGGGCGCTCGCGCCGGCGGCTCGCACCGCGCTCAAGCACATCGAGGAGCGCGATCGCCGCGGACGCGCCCCGCGGCCCGAGGGCAAGGTGCGCGCGGGCACGACGGTCGCCGACGGCCCGGGTGCGACCCGGCTCGTCCTGTTCGGGCCGCCGCGGCTCGAGATCGACGGCCGCGCCGTGCCCGCGTCCGCGTGGCGAACCCAGCGCGCGTTCCACGTCGTGCTCGCGCTCGCGCTCCAGCCGCGCGGCATGTCGCGCGAGATGCTGATCGAATCGTTCTGGCCGGGGCGCCAGGCGGCCGCGGGGCGGCGGAACTTCCATCCCACGCTCTCGTATCTGCGCGCGCTCCTGCCCCGCACCGGCGAGCCTCCGCTCGCCCGCGACGCCGAGATCTATCGCCTCAATCCCGACTACGCCTGGTCGTGCGATCTCTGGGAATTCGACGCGGCGTACAACGAGGCGCGCCGCGCCACCGGAGACGCCGCGATCGAGGCCGCCTACGAACGGCTGGTCGCGCTGGCGGACCGCCCGCTGCTCGAGGGCATGTACGGCGCGTGGGCCGAGGAGTCCCAGGCGCGGGCGCGCGACCGGATCGAGCAGGCCTGGCGGACGCTCGGCCGCCTGCGCGTCCTCCGCGGCGACAACGAGGCCGCACTCGCGGCGTTCCGCCGCGCCTCCGAGCTCGATGAATTCCGCGAGTCGACGCGCGTGGCCGTCGTCGAGTGCCTGGTCCGCCTGGGCAATCGCCGCGCCGCGATCGTGGAGGCCGAGCGCTTGCGCGAGATTCTCGCGCGCGACCTCGGGGTCGAGCCGCTTCCCGAGACCGAGGAGGCGCTGCTGCGCGCGCTCGGCGGATCCGCCCTCGCGCGTAACGCGAAACCACTTGATGAATCAAATGCCGCGCAACGGGTTACGAAGTCTGATCAAGTCAAGCTCAAGCCCTCACTGGCAGGCTCTCGGCGATGAATTTCCGGGCCTCGACTCCGCGCTTCTCGAAACCTCCGCGCCTCCGTGCGTCGCATGCCGGGCGCGGGCGGGGCCTCGGCGTGGTCCTGGGCATGGCTCTGCTCGCGCTCGCTTGCGTCCCTCCCCTCGCGCACGCCGGGCCCTATGTCTGGGACCAGGACGAGGACGGCCTCGACGATCGCATGGAGACGGTGAACCTCCTGGGCTATCGCTTCGCGTTCACGAACGCCGACACGCTCGGGCGCCAGCGCTTCGAGGTGTCCCAGCAGGCCGGCGGTCTCGTGTACGGCGTGTACGTGGTCTTCGACCACCCCCCCACCGCCACCGACCTGACGGCGCTCGCCGCGATCGGCATGCCGGTCCTCCACCGGCTCGACTCGGTTCCCGCGGTACGTTCGACCGCGACCTTCACGCAGGCGGCGCTCGCCCGCAGCCTCGCGGGCGTCGAGCGCATCGAGGTGATCCCGATCGCGTATGCCGCCCTGCACGACGCGCTGGCGGCGATCGGCGAGCACGATCCCTCGCAGGTCGTGTTCCCGAGTTGGGACACCGCGGGCCTCGGCGGCCCGGGTGCGGGTGGCCCTGCGGTCGGCGGCGTGCCGACGCGCCGGGGCGCGGGCATCGTGGTCGCGATCCTCGACACCGGGATCAACGACGCGCCCGACGGCAACTACCCCGGGCACGAGTCCCTGCTCGCGCACGTCGTCGGCGGCGCCGATTACACGCACGGCGACTCGCTGCTCGACACGCCGCAGTCGGGCAGCGTCAATCCGACGGATCACGGCGGTCCCGGGACGAACGCCCACGGCACCTACATCGCCGGGATCGTGGCCGGCACCGGCGGCAGCAGCGGCTACGCCCCCGGCGTGGCGCCGAACGCCCGCCTGGTCGACGTGCGGGTACTCGGCGACCTCGGCAAGGGCAGCGCCGTCGCCGAGGCGATCGACTGGTGCATCGCGAACCGCGCGCGCGACTGGGGCGATCCTGATCCTTCCGTGCGCGGCATCGACGTGATCAACCTCTCGCTCTCGAGCATGGACCTGAGCGACGGCAACGACGTGGCTTCGCGCGCCGCCGCGCGCGCGGTCGCGAGCGGCATCCTCGTGGTCGCCTCCATGGGCAACGACGGGCTGAGCGCGCACGTGCCCTCCCCGGCGGCGGGCGACGGCGTGATCGCGGTCGGCGCGTGGGACATCCAGCGCACGGGCGCCCCGGGCGACGATCGCCCCGCGACGTTCAGCAATACCGGGCCGCGAGCGGGCGACGGCGACCTCGACGCCGCCGACGAGCAGAAGCCGACGCTGCTGGCGCCCGGCGTCGGCACCCTGGCGCCCGACGGCGACCCCACGAGCGACGGCGCGCAGTACCGCAGGGCGAGCGGGACCAGCGGCGCGGCCGCGATGGTCTCGGGCGTGCTCGCGCTGCTGGCATCGGCGCACCCGGGTGCGTCGCCCCAGGCGATCACCGGATGGCTCACCTCGACCGCGCGGCGCAACCTGCCGGGCCTCGCGCCGGGCACCCTGGGCGTGGACCCGGGTTGGGACTCGGCACGCGGGTTCGGCGTCGTGGACGCCTACGCGGCCGACCTCGAGGCGATCGCGACCGGGCGCACCCAGGTGCGGCGGCTCCAGGTGGGCGCGACGGCGGATTCGATCCGCCTCGAGCTGTGGTCCCAGCGCGAGCGGGGCGCCCTCCACCTCGCCCTCGAGCGCGCGCTCGACTCCAACGGGGCGCCTGGCGCCTACGCCGTCTACGACTCGTTTGCCTGCGCCGGGGACCCGTCGCTCGCCGACGGGACGAACTGCACGGTCTACGCGCGCAGCTGGCCGATCGCGCCGGCCGACCGCGGACTGACGTTCTGGTATCGCGCGGCCTACAGCGAGGACGGGATGCGCTTCGTCGGCCCGGCGCGCCGCCTCGACACGCCGTCCGGGACGAGCCGCGCCACGCTCGAGGCGACGATCGTCCACAACGCCTACGACCACGACATCGACGCGGTGTTCGAGGGCGTCAGCGGCTATGCCGGCAGCCCCGGCCTCGTCTCCTGGCCGCTCCCGGGCAGCTCGGCCGCGGTCGCGAGCGAGTGGGTCTCGGGCATCTCCACGACGGGCAACGTCAGCCAGACGTTCCGTGTCGAGATCCCCGCCGGCGCCGCCGACTCGTACCTGCCGCCGTCCGATTCGTCGCCCTGGACGCTACGCGTCTCCGAGGGTGGCTACCTGAACCGCGCCGGCCGGATCGAGCGCTTCCGGCTGACCTGGCACGGCCCGAACGGGGACGTGGTCTACGAGGGGTCGCCCACGCCCGCCCCGACGATCGAGGGGCAGACCACGCGCGTGCGGATCCCGGCGGCGGTCACCGGGGTGCCCGACTTCGGCGCATCGGAGCGGGCCGGCCTCGCGGCCTTCCCGAACCCGGCGCGGGCGAACGGTGCCGTCCAGTTCTCGGTGCGCGCGTCGGCGGCGACGCGCGTCGACGTGTTCGACCTGGCGGGCCGCCGGGTTGGCGTTGCGCCGCTCATGGTGGGCGCCTCCGGCCTCGCCGAGGGGCGCTGGATCGCGCGCGACGTGCGCGGCGCGGCGCTCGCCCCGGGCGTGTACTTCGCCCGCGCGGGACGCGCCCTGACGCGCCGCCTCGTCCTCCTCGCCCCCTAGTTCGGCGGCCCCCCGCCCCGCCCCGGGGCGGGCGATTCCCCCCTGCTCAAGTCGTTCTCAAGTCCCTCCCCTCAAGCTCGTTCTCGTTGGGAGCGCCGGCATCGAGCCGGCGTGGACCGGGCGGTGCGCGGGACTCGGGTGCCGCCGCCGCCCGCACGCGAGCGACGCCGACGGCGTCGAGGGGGAAAATCGATCATGGTGCGACACGCCTTGCTCCGGGCCCTGGGTCTGTCCGCGCTGTTGGTGACGCTCTTCGCGTCGCCATCGGCCGCAGCCTGGATGTGGGATCAGAATGCGAACCGAATCGATGATCGACTGGAAGCCGTGGAGACGCAGGGGCCGCTCGCCGCGCGCGTTGCGGGAGCGACGACCGGCCGGCTGCGCTTCGCGCTGATGAGCGCTGCGGCGCCGTTCCGCTATGGCGTCTACGTGGGCTACGACCATCATCCGGGCGCCGCGGACGCCGCGGCGCTGGCCGCCACCGGCGCGCCCGTCCAGGTCCGCTACGAGAACATCGACTACATCCGGAGCGAGGTCACGTTCGCGCAGGCGCAGGCGATCGCGCAGTTGCCGGGCGTCACGCGCATCGAGACCATTCCCATGCTCTATCCCGTGAACGACATCGCGACCCAGGTGCTACGCGCGCGGCCGTCCGGCGGGCAACTCTTCCCCAGCGTGTGGGGCGACCTCGGCGTGACCGGCCGGGGGGTCTCGGTCGCCATCCTCGACACCGGTGTCAACGACGCCCCGGACTCGACCAACGGCTACCCCGGCCACGAGTCCCTGCGCGGCAAGTTCGTCGGCGGCGGCAGCTTCTTCTCCGGGCAGCCGGCCCTCAACACGCCACTCGAAGGGAGCGAGAATCCGAAGCACGCGCAGGACCCCGAGCTGACCTTCCACGGCACGCACGTCGCGGGCACGGCGATCGGATCCGGCGGGCCGACCGGCGTGCTGGGCGGGGCGGCCCCGGGCCTGTACGCAGGCCTGGCCCCGGACGCGCGCCTGATCGATTGCAAGGTGCTCTCGGACGCCGGGCTGGGGTTCGGGGCGGCGGATGCGCTCGACTGGCTGATTCACCACAAGAATGACAGCTGGGGCCTCTCGGGCGCGGACACCGTCTACCGCGGCGTGGACGTCGCGAACATGTCGCTCGGCGGCACCGACAACTCCGATGGCACCGACGCCAGCAGCGCCGCGGTCAACGCGGCCTCGCGCGCCGGCATCGTGGTCTGCGTCGCCACCGGCAACGACGGCAACACCAACTACATCGCCTCGCCCTGCGCCGCAGACCTGGCGCTCAGCGTGGGCGCGTTCACCGACAACAACACGGTCGGACGCGAGGACGACATCGTCGCCGACTACAGCAACGAGGGCCCCCGCCTCGACGACGGCGACGCCGACCACGTGGACGAGATGAAGCCCTCGGTCCTGGGCTCGGGCACGGGCATCCTGTCGGCGCTCGGCGATCCCACGACCAACGGCCGCCAGTACCACCACATCAACGGCACGAGCATGGCCACCCCGACGGTCGCGGGCGTGTGCGCGCTCATCCTCTCGGCACGGCCGAACCTGTCCCCCGACGACGTGCGCCGCATCCTCCAGGACACCGCGGAGCACCGCAACGACCACGGGCAGCAGCCCCCGAGCGCGTCCAATCCGTACGGGATCGACCCGAACTACCATCCCTCGTGGGGATGGGGCATGCCCGACACCTATGCCGCGGTGCGCGAGGCGACGAACCCGAGCACGACCCAGATCGTGCGCATGACGCTCACGCCCCAGCGCGGGCCGGACGCGGTGCGCGTGGACTGGTGGACCCAGCGCGAGGTCAGCCTCGCGAGCTTCGTGGTCGAGCGCGCGCCCGACGTCGTCGGTGGCCCGGGCGCGTTCCAGTCGATCGCCACCCAGGCGGTCGCGAATCCGCAGACCCAGATCCACGCCGTGGCGAACCGCCACCCCTACGCCTACGTCGACTCTGACCCCACGCTCAACCCAAACGCGAAGTACTGGTACCGCCTGCGCTGGATCGACACCAACGGGTTCGCCCACCAGGAGCCCGCGCTCTTGGTCCGCATCGCCGACAGCCCGCTGGTTGCGCGCCTGCGCTACTCGTGGACCCACAACTACTCGGACGGCGATCTCGCCGTGCGCGTCGGCACCGGGACCTCGACGCTGTATCCGGTGTGGTTCCGCGCCGGGCTGGGCGCCCCCGCGGCGGACTCGGTGATCGTGCGCGCGGGCGTGTCGTTCACCGGCACGCGCCAGCACTACTTCCACGTCGACCTCACGACCGCCGACCTGGTCGACGGGTTCCTGCCGCCGAGCGCGGCGAACCCGTGGTTCCTGAGCGTGAAGGAGGGCGGCTTCGTCAACACCAAGGGCACCGTGAACGACTTCTCGGTCCAGGTGTTCGGGCCGAGCGGAACGACCACCTACGCCGCCCCGAATCCGGCGACTCAGACGGTCGAGAAGACCGAGACCGTGTTCTGGATCCCGCTCGATCCGGCCACCTCGACAAACCACGCCCCCGTCTTCCAGGCGGTCGGGCCGCAGACCATCGGCGAGGGCCTGATGCGCCGCATTACGGTGCAGGCGTCGGATGCCGACGGCGACGTCCTCGCCTACAGCGCGCTTTCGCTCCCTCCGGGCGCGCTGTTCGACACCGACACCCACCGCTTCGAGTGGACGCCTGGATACTCGGCGGCGGGCTCGTACACGGTGAAGTTCGTCGCCACCGATAACCACTTCCCGGTCGCGGCGGCCGACACCGAGGTGGTCGCGATCACGGTCACCGACCGCAGCCCGGACAGCAACCTGCCCCCGGCGTTCGACGCGATCTCCGACCGTTCGGCGATCGTCGGCGAGCCGGTGAGCTTCCGGGTGTCGGCGCGCGACCCCGAGGGCTCGGCGCTGATCTACGGTCTGGTCAATCCGCCATCGTTCGCGCAGGTCGAGGGCGCGACCGGGGCGTTCAGCGCCACGTTGCCGAACAGCGGCGACTTCCGCTTCCGGTTCGTCGCCACCGACCCGGGCGGACTCACCGACTCGATGACGGTCGTGGTCTCGGCGATCGACCCGCTGTCCGGCCCCGCCCCGCCGTCCGCCTGCGAGGAGAACGCGCAGGTGTTCACCGGCGTGGTCGACATGGGCATCCCCGAAGTCGCCCCGAGCCAGGTGGAACTGCCGTTCACCTCGCCGGCGGGGATCCAGCGCATCCAGGGCACGCTCACGTGGTTCGGCGGCCCGGCGGTCGACCTCGATCTCTACCTGCTCGACGCGAACCACA
>JBDTYW010000035.1:0-10949 GCA_040005445.1 Candidatus Eiseniibacteriota bacterium | reverse complement strand
GCTGGTGGTCGCGCCCGGCGCGCGCTACGGGCCCGCCAAGCGCTGGGCGCCCGAGCGCTTCGCCGAGGCGGCCCGGGAGTGGAGCGCGCTCGACGCGCGCCGCCGGATCGTGCTCGTCGGCGGTCGCGAGGACCTCGCGCAGACGGCTGCCGTCCGCGCAGCAAGCGCGCCCGAGGCGCCGCTCCACGACTGGACCGGGCGCACGAGCCTCCCGGAGTTGCTCGCCCTGCTCGCGGCCGCGGGCGGAGCGCTGTCGAACGACTCGGGCGTGGCCCACCTCGCGGCAGCGGCGGGCGCGCCGACGGTCGCCGTGTTCGGCTCCACGGATCCGCGTTGGACCGGTCCGCGCGGGGCCGGGGCGCGGGTGGTCGCCCAGCCGCCACCGTGCAGCCCGTGCTTCCTGCGCGAGTGCGCGATCGCCGAGCGTAACCTGTGCCTGCACGCGGTCGACGTCGATCGCGTGTTGCAGGCGCTTCCCGCGGGAAGGGACGCGTCATGAGGGTCCTCCTGTGTTCGAGCCTGCGCGGCTTCGGCGGCGGGGAGGAATGGTTCGTCTCGGCCGCCCTGCTGCTCGCCGAGCGCGGGCACCACGTGCGGCTCGCGGCGCGCACGGACAGCGACCTCGCCCGCATCGCCCGGGAGCGTGCGCTCGCCGGGCGCGACCGCCCGCTGTTCGAAGTGCGTGAGATCCCGTTCGGGGGCGAGCTCGATCCGCGCGCGCTCTACGGGCTGCACGCCCTGCTCGCGCACGAGCACGTCGAGGTCGCGGTCACCAACCTCGACAAGGAGTCGAAGATGCTCGCGCTCGCCTCGCTGGGCGGTGCGCCGCTCGCGCTCGTGCCGCGGCGGGGGAGCGACATCCCGATCAAGAGCCACGCGCTCCATCGCTGGCTGTTCACGCGGAGAGCCGCCCGCATCCTGGTCAATTCGCCGGCGATCGCCGAGACAATCCGGCAAAGCCTTCCTGCGCTCGACCCGGCCCGGATCGCGCTCCTGCCGAACGGCGTCGACCCGGTTCGCCTGGACGAGGCGGAGCGCGCGGCGCTCGCGCCCGACGCGCCGGCCGGGCCGGGCCCGCGCCTGATCGCCGTCGGGGAACTCTCCGAGCGCAAGAACCAGGCGGGCCTCGTGCGCGCGCTCGCGGAGGTTCCCGGCCCGTGGCGATTGCTGATCGTGGGCGAAGGGCGGGGACGCGGCGGGCTCGAGGGCGAGATTGCACGCCTCGGGCTCGGCGAGCGGGTGCGCCTGGCGGGCCATGTCCCAGGGGCGCGGCGCCTGAGCGCAGCGGCGGACCTGTTCGTCCACTTCTCCTCGGGTGAAGGCCAGCCCTGGGCGGTGCTCGAGGCGATGGCGTCCGGCGTGCCGACGGTGGCCACGCTGCTCCCCGGCCTCGCGGCGCTGCTCGAGGACGGCGTGACCGGCCATGCCGTCCGCCGCGGCGACGAGGCGGCGCTGGCGCGTGCCGTGCGCGCCGCCCTGGCGGATCCGACCGCCAGCCAGGCGCTCGCCGCGGCCGCGCAGGCCCGCATGCGCGATACGCACTCCCTCGACCTGCTCGCGGATCGCCTCGAGCGCCTGCTCGAAGGGGTGCGCATGACGCGCGTTTCGCCCCCCCGGCGCGCGGTGTTCCTCGATCGCGATGGCACGCTGCTCCCGGAGTCGGGCGCGCTCGGGGACCCCGCGCGCGTGCGCCTGCTCGAAGGCGTGGGCGCCGCCGCGCGCCTGCTGCAACAGGCGGGCTACGCGCTCGTGGTCGTGACCAACCAGGCGGCGGTCGGGCGCGGCACGGTCGCGCCCGCGGCGATGCGCGCGGTCCACACGCGCCTGCGCGTCCTGCTGCGCGGTGAGGGCGTCGAGCTCTCGGGGATCTTCGTCTGCCCGCATCGGCCCGAGGAGGATTGCGCGTGCCGCAAGCCAAGACCGGGGCTCGTGCTCGACGCCCTGACCGAGCTCGGCCTGAGCGCCGCGGGATCGTGGCTGGTGGGGGATACCATCAAGGACGCGGTCGCTGCGCGCGCGGCCGGCGTGCGGCCTGCGCTCCTGGCCACGGGCTGGGGCGGCGCCGAGCGCGCGGGCGCCGCGGCGAACGCGCGCTCCGAAATCGAACCGGCGCCCGAAGGAGTCCTTCGAGCGCCGGACCTGCTGGCCTTCGCCGAACGGGTGACGCGCGGCTGATCAGTTTCCGCGCGGGGCGAACGTCAGCGCGAAGCTGCTGTCCCCCGGATCGTTGCAATACGCGAGGGCGGCCCCGGCAGGAGTCAGCTGCGAAGGCTCAAGCCAGCCCTGCTCCACGAGCGTCGTCAGCCGCGGCGGGTAGTGTCCGCTGCGGGCGCGCTCGGCCTCGAGCGCGGCGCGGACGTCGCGCAGGCCCATCGTGGCATAGACGTTCTCCCCGGGAGCCGAGCGGGCGGGCGAGGGCGCCGTCCTCCACGCCAGCACCTGCACGAGGAGGATGAGCAGCACGCAGGCTCCGGCGAGCGCGGCCTCGGTGCGCCACGTGGCGCCCAGCCCAACACGGGCGCTTGGGGCCTCGGCGAGGACCGCCTCGGGCGCCCTTCGTCCCTGGATCTCGATCCAGCCCGCCTCGATCAGGCGGAACAGCGCCTCGTACGCCTCGAAATCGTTGAACGGCGCCTCCTGGACGAGTTCTCCGAGCGTGTGCCGGCCGTCCACGAGCCCGAATAATTCCTTCTCTTCCTCGCCCAGCGACGCGTCGGGATCGGGCAGTTCCTTGAGCCCGAGCACGAGCGAAGGGTCGCTCAGCTTTTGCTGGTAGCGCCGCAGCTCGTCCATGCGGCGCACAGCCTCCATCAGCATCGACTCGGTCGAGAGCGAGACTTGGAGCGCGCTCTCGGGCGGGGACACGTTGGAGAACGAGTAGGTGCCGTCGTCCCACGACAGGATTTCGTGCAGCACGTCGAGCACCATGCGCTCATAAAGGACCGCCAGCTCCTCGCGCTCGATGTAGCGCCCGTTGAGCAAGAGATCGACGAAGTCGCGATTGCTCTCGGCGTGGATCGAGGCGATCCCGCGCATCTGCTCCTCGGACAGGCGATGCACCCGCCTGAGGAAGCGCGCTAGCGGATCCTCCTCGCTGAAGCCCCGGTCGCGCATGGCGGCGATCCGGCCCTCGAGCAGGTAGATCACGCGCGTCTCCGACCCGCGGTTCAGGCGCAGCGAGCCGGTCTTGCGCTGGCTGGAGAGCAGCTGGAGGATTTCCGAGAGCGCGAACTCGCGCAGGCTTCCGGACAGCGCCATGGCGTTCTCCTACGCGGCCCGCTTGAGGCGCTCGCGCGCCTTGCCGGACGAAGTGTCGACGCTCGCATCGGCTTCGCGTGCGCGACCGTGAAGGGACAGGTAGGTGAACAGGGACAGGAAGTAGGTCAGGGCCAGGCCGGCAAGCACGATCCCCGAGAGCGGGCGGGGAGCTTCCGCAAACACGCGCGGATCGTACGGGAAGGGCGCGTGGCCCGAGAGCAGCAGGAAGACCGTCAGCGCGGTGCAGGTCGCGACGAACCAGCCCACCAGCAGGCGGTCGTAGGCGAGCACGCCGAAGCCGGGAATCACCACGGCCATTACAGTGCGCACCTGGCCGAGGCGGCGGCGCGTCTCGCGCCGGCGCTTGAACAGGAGGAGGCGCCCGAACTCCGGAGTGGTTGCGGTGGACAGGAGCGCGGCACAGGCCTCACACAGCACCTGGTCGCGTCGTCGGGTGGCGCAGCGACGACACACGGTGGCTGCGCAGTTGCCGCAGACGCGGGCCGGAAGCGTGTGATGGAGGATGAGTCCGAGCGCGATGCCGAGCGCGCACAGGAGCAGCGTCCAGATCGCCACGGCGAGGCCGCGGCTCTCGAACCAGGGCTGCCACGCCGGCGGCATGACGGCAGCCCCGGGGTGAGCGGGGTTCTCGCCGAAGACGGCTTCCCACTGCGTGCGAGGCTCGAGCCACTCCTCGGCGAGCGCGGGCGACGACTGGCCGGAGGAGCGCGCCTGCAGGCCGCGCACGAGATCGAAGTCGAGCGCGGTGGCCTGGGCGATTTCCTCGCTCGCCTCGGCGTAGCGGAAGCGGGCGGTGTAGAGCTGCCCGAGGTTGTAGTGCGCGGGCGCCCAGCGCGGAGCGAGTTCGATGGCCCGCTTGTAGTGGATCTCGGCCTGCGACCCATTGCCCTCGGCGAACGCGATGTTCCCGAGGTTGTTTGGGATCCGGGCTTCCTGCGGCCACTGGCGCTGCGCGCGCTCGTAGGCGGCCTGCGCCTGCTCGTCGCGATGACCGCGCTGGGCGAGCCAGCCCTCGGAGAACGCGAGGAACGGGTTGTCCGGGTGCTGTTGGGCAAGCGCCGACACGCGCGTGAGCCGTGCCGAGTCGAACGGCTGCTGGTCGAGCTCGACCAGCGCGTAGAACGGCGGCGCGTTCGGGCGCGCCGGCAGGGAGAGCTCGTCGAACAGGCGCGTCGCCATGGGGCTCAGGACCAGCATGCCGACCAGCGCGAGGAACGCCGCGCGCTCGCTGCGCCTGAGGTAGCTCCACAACAGGGCGAGCGTGAACGCAGCCGGTACGGCCACTCCGAGCCCGAGCGCGAATGGCAGCGCGACCAGGATCCACGCCCAGAAGCGCGCGCGCGGGGCCGGCAGGCGGCGCGAGAGCATCTCCTGGTAGACGTGGAGCAGGCGGGTGCGGTAACGCCAGCACAGGAACAGGGCGACCGCGAGGGTTCCCAGGAATAGCGCGCTGAACGCGTAATAGAGCAGGTACGTCGTGAAGAAATGCTGGAGCCGGAAGCTGGTGCGCGCGAGCCCTGCGAGGCGCCCGATCTCCATGAGCCCCTGGGAGGGATCGCGGCCGAGCAGGTGGCTGATGAGCGTCAGGCGAGGCGCGAGGTACCCGGGGTCGAGTTCCTCGGCGCCACGCCAGAGGCGGACGGCATTCTCGGACTCGCCCTTGAGGTCGGCCTCGACTCCCATGCGGTAGAGTACGGTCGCCTGTGCGGGCAGCGCCGGGAGGTCGCGGGCGGTCCGGTAGGCAACCCATCCGGCAACGTCCGTCGGGTCGCCGGGAGCGTCGACCACCGCGGGCACGGCAAGGAGCGCGGCCGCCGACCCGGCGGGCGCCGCCCACGGGGCGGGGGTGCCGACCGACATCGCCGCAACGAAGACCCCCAGAAGGGCGCCCGCTCGGAGGAGCTGAAATCGCGTAACGTTCGGTCGCATCAAGGCTTTTCCTTGACAGCCCGGAAGGCCTGCCGATAGCGTGCCGTTCTTGCCGGGAATCGTTCGATCCCCGCCTCGCCGTGGATATCGGCGGAAATCGTTCGCTCTTGAGCCCCTTCTGCGAATCCCCGGGATCCGCCCTGACAGGAGAAATCGGTGTCCGACGCCACGAACTTGAGCGCCGTGCGGATCGAGGACATCGGCCGCCACGTCGGGGAAGAGGTCGAAATCCGGGGCTGGGTGCACCAGCGCCGGGGCAGCGGGAAAGTCGCCTTCCTGGTACTGCGCGACGGCTCGGGAATCCTGCAGACCGTCGGGGTCAAGAGCGAGCTCTCCGAGGAGATGTTCGCCCGCCTCGACAACCTGCCGCAGGAGAGCTCCGTGATCGTCAGCGGCGTGCCCCGGGCCGACGCGCGCGCGCCCGGCGGCTACGAGATGGCGCTCACCGGGCTGACGGTCGTCCACCTGGCCCTGCCGTATCCCATCACGCCCAAGGAACACGGCACCGAGTTCCTGATGGATCATCGGCACCTGTGGCTGCGCTCCCCGCGCCAGAACGCGATCCTGCGCGTGCGCGCGACGTTGATCTCGGCCCTGCGCAATTATTTCGACCAGCGCGGCTTCATCCTCGTCGACGCCCCGATCTTCACGCCGAACGCGTGCGAGGGGACGACCACGCTGTTCGAGACCCAGTACTTCGACCAGAAGGCGTACCTCACGCAGAGCGGCCAGCTCTACATGGAAGCCGCGGCGATGGCGTTCGGCAAGGTGTACTCGTTCGGCCCGACGTTCCGCGCGGAGAAGTCGAAGACCCGCCGACACCTGATCGAGTTCTGGATGCTCGAGCCCGAGATGGCGTACGCCACGCTCGACGACGTGATGGCGCTCGAGGAGGACATGCTCGAGCACGTGGTCGGCCGCGTGCTCGAGGAGCGCAAGGAGGAGCTCAAGCGCATCGAGCGCGACACCTCGCGCCTCGAGCAGGTGAAGAAGCCCTTTCACCGCCTGCACTACGACGACGCCGTGAAGCTGCTCGAGAGCAAGGGGCTGCCCTTCGAATGGGGGGGCGACTTCGGCGCTCCCGACGAAACCGCGATCGCGGAGTCATACGATCGGCCGGTGTTCGTGCATCACTTTCCGACGGCGATCAAGGCGTTCTACATGGAACGGGACGCGCAGTCGCCGCGCCACAGCCTGTCGGTCGACTGCCTCGCCCCGGAGGGCTACGGCGAGATCACCGGCGGGGGGCAGCGTTCCGCGGATCTCACCTACCTCGAATCGCAGATCGAGGCGCACGGCCTGCCCAAGCGGGCGTTCGAGTGGTACCTCGACCTGCGCCGCTACGGCTCGGTGCCGCACGCCGGCTTCGGCATCGGCGTGGAGCGCACCCTGGCCTGGATCTGCGGCCTCGAACATGTGCGCGAGTCCATCCCCTTCCCCCGGCTCCTGAATCGACTCGAGCCCTGAGCCCGTGCGAAAGCAACAGGTTGCGACGGCAACTTCAAGTTGTGAGTGAGACCCGGCGCCGGCTCCCGCGAGGCCGGGGGTGTGAACTCTCTGCGCGCCCGCGCGTTGGCGGGTCGGTGGGAGAAACATCCCGGGTTCGGCCGGGTACTCTAGGGGTGGAAGCACGGGGCTGTGGTCGGTCCGGGCCCCGGCAGGGAGGGTGGCGATTCGGCCCCGGCATCCGCCGCGGGCGGAAAAATCCGCCGCCGTTGACCGCGATGAATGTGTGTCTTACACTTCGCCCATTCGGATTCGAGCAGTACCGCGCCGTTCTCCTCGGGGCGGTTCTCCTCGGCGGCCTGACGGCCGGCTGCGCCCCCGACGCGACTCACCGGGATCGTCGGGAGGACACGCTCACCAGCGGCGTCCTGACCATCGCAGCCGAGCCGGACGTGGCGCCGGTCCTCGTGGCCAGCGCACAGGCGTTCGAGCGCTTGTATCCGGAGGCGTCCATTCGCGTTCTCGTGCGCAGTTCGCGCGATGCGATGGCCGATGTCTTCGCGAACCGGGCAGACCTGGCCGTGATTGGCCGCGAGACCGAGATGGTCGAACGCCAGGCGGCGACGGAGGCCCGAATCGATATGGAGGCATACCGCTGGGCGCGGGACGGGGTGGCGGTGATCACTCACCCGACCAATCCCGTGAACCAGCTCTCGTTCGACGATCTGCGCGAGATCCTTACCGTGGGGGAGACCTCGTGGGGGGAATTCGGCGGACCCGACCGACGGGTCGTCCCGGTGATCGAGCCCCCGACGCGGAGCCTGACCCAGTACGTCGCGCGGCAGATTCTGGAGCGGGAGGACATCCTGACCGCGGCCATGCTCGCGGACGACGACTCGGCGGTGATCGCCCAGGTCGCCCGCGTGCCGGACGCCCTGGGCTTCGTCTCGCAGTCGAGTCTGAGGCCGGGCGTGAAGGTGTTGGCGGTTTCACGCGCCCGGGGGCTGCCCTACGTCGAACTCGACGCCGAAACGGTGTACCGCAAGGACTACCCGCTCACTCGCTCGTACAACCTGGTCACTCGCGTTCCCGGCCTGAAGCTGGGGCAGGGGTTCGTCACTTTCGCGCTCAGCGAACCCGGTCAACGGTTTGTGCGCGACGGGCACCGGGTGCCCGCCAGTGTTCCGGTCCGATTCACCCGCCGTCTGCCGACGGCGTCGTCCCACTGAGGCCCATGTCCCGTCCGGGGCCCTGCGAAAGGGAACTGCTTTGATGATCCAGGTCGCGATGGTTCGTCCACCCGCCTTCACCCTGCTGCGCCGCGCCCGACTTCTGGGCGGCGTCCTGCTCGTGAGCCTGGCGTGCCTTGTCCCTCCGGCGCATGCCGATGCGCTGAAGGACGGCAAGACCGCCCTGGCCGAAGGGCGCATCGACGACGCCGTCGCCGCCTATCGCGGCGCGGTCGCGGCCACGCCGAACGACCCCCAGGCGCACCTGGGGCTCGGGCTCGCGCTCGAGAAGAAGCGCAACTGGAAGGCCGCGCTCGCCGAGTTCCAGAAGTCGGGCGAGCTCGACCCGCGCCTCGCCGAGCCGTTCCGCGGCGTCGGCGCGATGCAGTTGCGGCTGGGCAATCCCGCGGCGGCGGAGCCGGCCTTCCGCAAGGCGGTGGAAATCGATCGCAAGTTTCCGGAGGCGCAACTCGGGTTGGGCGACGCGCTCTCGCAGCTCAAGCATTTCGACGACGCCGTGGAGGTGCTCAGACAGGGCGTGAAGTTCGGACCGAAGACCGAGATGTTCTTCTTCGCCGGCCTCGGCCGCGCGAACGAGGCGCGGCCCGAGTCGCTCAAGGCCGCCGAGGTCTGGCTGCTCAAGGCGCGCCAGTCCGCCGAGGGGCAGAATGCCCCGAACTCGGTCAAGGGGCCGATCTATCGCGCGCTCGGCGACCTCTACATGATGCGCAAGATTCCGTCGCTCGCGATCCAGAACTACCAGCAGGCGAAGGCGATCGACGAGAGCGACCTCGACACGCGCATGGCGCTCGGAGACGCATACTACAATGGCCGGCTCTACAACGACGCGCTCGCCGAGTACAAGGCGGTGGTGGACGCCGACCCGGAGTACGAAGAGGGCTACGTCAAGCTCGGCAATCTCTACTATCTCGCGAGCTTCAGCGACCCCCAGCGCGTGTTCCAGTCCATCGAGGTGCTCGAGAAGCTGATGGCGATGGATAGCAACAACCTCGAAGGCAAGGCGATCCTCGCGCAGGCCTACTTCCGCAAGGGCGGGGCCGAGGGCAAGGAGAAGGCGAAGGAGTTGCTCGACGAGATCGAGAAGACCGGCAAGTTCCCGCCCGCGGCGTGGCGCACGCGCGCGATCATCCAGTACGAGACCGGCGAGTACCAGAACGCGATCGACTCGTTCGGCAAGGCCCCGCGCCTCGAGGCTATCGACCAGTTCCGCCTCGGCGATGCGTTCCGCCGCCTGGCGTCCGAGGCACCGGATTCCCTGAGGCAGACCGCCTACTACGATTCCGCCGACGCGGTCTACCGCCGGATCGTGGAAGCCGATTCCACGACCGCTGACGCCAAGAAGGCGCAGATGGAGCGGGCGCGCCTGCTCTATGCGCGCAAGGACTTCGCGCACGCCCAGGCGGAGTTCCAGCACCTGATCGCGCTTGACCCCAAGGCGTGCGAAGCCTACTACTTCTTGGGTCTGTCCCAGCGGGCCATGGGGGATGACACGGGGGGCACGGCCTCCCTCGAGCGCGCGGTCGAGTGCGACCCGTCCCGCGCCCCCTGGTGGCTGCAACTCGGCGCGGCCTACAGCAAGCAGAAACTGACCGACCAGGCTCGGAGGGCGTTCGAGAAGACTGCGGAACTCGATTCCAGCACGACCGGCGCGGTGGGGCTCCAGCAGATCGGGTATTTCGACCTGCTGGCGAAGCAGTATAGTTCCGCCATCCAGTCGCTCGTCGAGTCCGCGCGGCGCGATCCCAGCCAGGTGATGACCTGGATCTGGCTCGGGCAGGCGCGCCAGAACTCGGGAGACCGCGGCGGCGCCATCGATGCGTATCACAAGGCGCTCGGGCTGAAGCCGGGTCAACCGGATGCAATGAAGGGCCTGAAATCGCTCGGGGCCCAGTAGGGGAACCCAGGGGAGGTAGCAGAATGCACGTCAAGCGCAAGACGCTCGAAGGCATCGAGATCCTGACCCCGCGAGGCTATCTCGTGGGCGGGGAGGAGACGGACGAACTGGAGAAGCTGATTCGCGACCTGTCGGCCGCGGGCAACCTCCATCTCCTGATCGATCTCGGCGAGACGCAGCACATCAACTCGACGGCGCTGGGCGTGCTCATCACGGCGCACACGAACTACCTGCGTCGTGGCGGCCAGATGAAGCTCTGCCGCGTCGACAGCCGTATCAAGAACATCTTCGTCATCACGAAGCTCTCGCTCGTGTTCGACGTCTACGAGGACGTCGAGACCGCGATCGCAAGCTTCGCGTCGGGACCGGCGAAGTCGTAGTCATTCCCCTTCACCGGGCACGGCGTCGGCCGGGGCCCAGGCTCGCACCAGGAGGAGTTCACTCGTGAAGCGTCTACTCTGGCCGCTGTACTTCGTCGGGGCCCTCGTCGTGGCGGCTCTCATCTACCAGCAGTTCCCGGCCTACATCAAAGAGGGCGGTTACCTCGTGATCGGGCTCGTCTACCTCATGATCCTGGTCGTCACGTTCGTGCTCGAGCGCACGGTTTCGCTGCGCCGGGCCCAGGGGCGCGGATCGCTCTCCGCCTTCCTGACCACCGTCAAGAGGACCATCGCGAGCGGCGACGTGGATGCCGCGATCGACGTGTGCAAGAAGCAGGGTGGATCCGCGGCCAACGTGATCCGCGCCGGTCTCGACCGCTTCAAGTCGGCGAAGGCGGACGGGCTCGCCAAGGACAAGGTGATCACCGAGACGCAGCAGGCGATCGAGGAAGCGAACGGCCTCGAGCGTCCTCTGCTGGAGCGCAACCTGATCGCGCTTTCGACGATCTCCTCGATCGCGACCATGGTCGGACTGCTCGGGACGGTGATCGGCATGATCCGTTCCTTCGCGGCGCTCGGTACGTCGGGCGCGGTGGACGCGGCGAAGCTCGCGCTCGGGATTTCCGAGGCGCTCGTGAACACGGCCGGCGGACTGATGGTCGCCATCGTGGGGATCGTGGCCTACAACGTGTTCACGACCAAGGTGGACAACTTCAGCTACATGATCGACGAGGCGTCGTTCGAAGCTGTGCAGTTCCTCTCGACGCGGGC
>JBDTYW010000034.1:0-11109 GCA_040005445.1 Candidatus Eiseniibacteriota bacterium | reverse complement strand
ACGTGCGGCGAGGGCGACGAGCTCCTCGCGCTGCTGCGCACGCTGGAGCCGCTCGACGTTCACGAGATCGTCGTGGCCGCCGTGTCAGAGTCCGCGCAGACACGTCGCGCGGCCCTGGGCGATCCCCGGCTGAGGTGGCTGGACTGCGCGAGCGCTTCGCGCGGCGAGCAGCTCAATCGCGCGGCCGGGAAGGCGACGGGTGATCTCCTGGTGTTCCTTCACGCCGACACGCGCCTGCCCAAGGGCGCGCTGCCGGCGGTCGCGCGGGCGCTCTCCGAGGAGGGCGTCGCGGGCGGCGCGTTTCGCGTGCGCTTCGACACGCGCCACGCCGTGCTCGATCTCCTGGCGCGGCTGAGCGCCTCCACCTGGCCGGCCACGTATTTCGGCGACCAGGTCCTGTTCTGCCGGCGCAGGGACTTCGAGGCGGCCGGGGGGTTCGCCGCCGTGCCGATCCTCGAGGACGTGGACCTGGCGTGGAAGCTCGCCCGGCGCGGGCGTCTCGTCCGCATCGCGGATCCCGTCACCACCTCCGCGCGGCGGTTCACGAAGGCTGGGACCCTGCGCCAGCTGGGGCGCAACGCCCGGCTGTTGCTCCTTCACTACCTCGGACTCCCGACCCGCGCCGCCGCGGCGGGCTATCGGCCGAACTCGAACGCGCGTGAGCCGGATGGGAACAAGCAGGCATGAACCTCGATGCAATGATCCAGCCCATCCTCGAGTTCGGCCGAAGCCACGGCGTGAATCCCGGGATCTTTGCCGCGCTCTATTTCGGCTGCACGCCGCTGTTCTGGCTGTCGGTCGCGTGGCTCGTGCGGAACCTGCGCCGGCGCGAGTCGATCGTCCTGCCGGCGCTGCTCGCGGTGTTCTTCTTCGTCGCGGCCTATCTCTATCTCCTGCTCTTCGGGCACGACTTTCCGGCCTGGGTCTACGTCGCCGTCGTGGTCGTCGTCGGAGTCGGCGCCGTCCTCGCCGTGCGCAGCATCCGCGAGCGCACTGGCCCGCCTTCAACCGAGGCCGAGCGCGGAGGCGGCGCGGGCCCGCCCGAGGAATACGACCTGGTCGTGCTCGGCGCCGGCGCCGCCGGCCTGACGGCGGCGGCGATCGGCGCCCAGCTCGCCGCGCGCACGCTGCTGGTGGAGGAGGATCGCCCGGGAGGCGACTGCACGTGGCACGGGTGCGTTCCCAGCAAGGCCCTGCTGCATGCGGCGTCGGTGGTGCAGGCGGCGCGGACCGCCGGCCGCTACGGACTCGAGCCCGCCGAGCTTGGAGTCGACCTGGGGAAGGTCCTCGCGCGCGTGCACGAAATCCAGGAGGAGATCTACCGGGACGCGGACCAGCCGTCGATCTATGAACAGCTGGGCGCGCACGTGAAGCAGGCGCGCGCGCGCTTCGTCGGCGCGCACGCGCTCGAGCTGCGCGCGGAGGGACAGGCTCCCAGGGTCGTGCGCTTCCGCTACGCCGTGATCGCGACCGGCAGCCGCCCGGCCGTACCCACCATCGCGGGCCTCGAACAGGTCCCGTACCTGACGAACGAGACGATCTTCCAGCTCGAGCGCCTGCCGCCTCGCCTCCTTGTCCTGGGCGGCGGGCCGATCGGCGTCGAGATGGCGCAGGCGTTTCAACGCCTGGGATCGCGCGTGACGATCCTGGAGCGCGGCGAGCGACTGCTCCCGCACGACGACGCCGAGCACGGCCTCGTGCTGACGCGCGCGCTCGAAGCTGAGGGGGTCGCGGTCCACCTCGCGGCGGACGTGCGTCGCGTGGAGCGGGCCGGGGAA
Source organism: Candidatus Eiseniibacteriota bacterium (assembly GCA_040005445.1). Classification (GTDB taxonomy): domain Bacteria; phylum Eisenbacteria; class RBG-16-71-46; order RBG-16-71-46; family DASYSL01; genus JANPEF01. The sequence continues at coordinate 9,331 of JBDTYW010000034.1, read as the reverse complement.
GGCGTGCGCATCGCCTACGGGCGTGGCGGAGTGGAGCAGGAGGTCGAGGCCGACGCGCTGCTGGTCGCCACCGGCCGGCGGCCGCGGATCGAGGACCTCGGTCTCGACGCGGCGGGAGTCGCCGCCACCGCGCGCGGAGTGACGGTCGACGATCGCTGCCGCACGAGCCGCAAGCACATCTACGCCTGCGGCGACGTCGTGGGGGAGCTCATGTTCACGCACGTCGCGGAGCACATGGCGAAGATCGCGCTGACCAACGCGCTGCTCGGGCTCCCGAGCAAGCTCGACCGCGAGGCCGTGCCCTGGGTCACGTTCACGGATCCCGAGGTCGCGCACGTGGGCGCGAGCGAGGCGGAGCTCACCGAGACGGGGCGCCGGTTTCGGGTCTACCGGTTTCCGTACTCCGGGATCGATCGGGCGCTCACGCAGCGGACGCCCCTCGGCGAGATCAAGGTGCTGGCGACCCGGCACACGGGCCGCATCCTGGGCGCGAGCATCGTGGGTGCGGGAGCGGGCGAGTTGATCGCCGAGCTGGGCCTCGCGTTCCGTCACCGCATCCCGTTGCGCGGCATCGCCGACACGATCCACGCCTACCCCACGCTGGCGCTCGGCAACCGCCGCGTGGCCGACCAGTGGTACATCGAGAACGCGTCGCCGGTCTTCCTGCGCGTTCTGAAATTGGTGCGGGGCCTGCGCGGAACCGTGCCCGCAGGACCTAGGGGGCCAGGGGCGCGAGGCCCAGGGGCCTGAGCGCCGTCTCGTCTCCCGGGTTGTGGAGCTTCCAGTACTGGACCCGCGACGTGCCCGAGAGCTCGCCCTGGTGGCTGCCCCCGAGGAACGTCTTCCCCGGAGCGCCGGTCCCGGGGCTCCACGCCCAGCGCACGATGCGGTGGGGGTAGGCGCGCTCGACCGAGAACGTGCCCTCGCGGCCGTCCGAGACGCGCACCGTGTAGAGGCTTGTCGCAAAGACCCCCGCGGGGACGCGGACCTGGCTCGTCCCGCGGGAGCGCTCGATCGTCGCCGAGATCCAGGCAAGCGGCCGGTGGGCGAGGCGGCTGTGGAACGGGCTCGACAGGAACGGGACCGTGCGCTTCTCCCCGGGTTGCAGGTAGTCGCCGCGCAGCCCGCGCAGCAGGATGAACAGGTTGTCCTCGATCACTCCGCCCGCGGGGAGCGCGAGCGTTCGCGTCGCGCTCTCGCCTTCGAAGTAGCTGTCCACCCGATCTTCCACGCGGGTCGGAAAGAAGTTCAGCTCCTGGTAGATGTTGCCGCACCACTCGGTGCTGCTGAACGAGACCTTGATCGGCGCGAATGTCTCCGATGCCGAGAACAGCGAGACCATCGTGTTGTAGTCGTAGATCCCGGTCTGAAAGTCGCGCACGAGGTTGAGCTTGAGGACGTCGACCACGTCGGCGGGCGCCTTGGCCGGATCGTCGACCTTGACGTGCTTCGACCTGCTGAACGGTTCGGTCACGTAGATCAGCACGGCGTGGCCCTGGCGCGGGGCGTCGTAGCGGGAGATCGTCATACGATAGCCGTCGAGCTCGGCCTTGCCGTCGTGCCAGTACGCGCCGAACGCGGGATCCGCGAGGGGCGATCCCGCCGACGGGGAGGCGAACCCGAGGGCAAGCACGGCGAGGGGGAGGGTCCAGCGCGGGATGCGTTTCATGGGATTGCCTTCCTGGGTTGCGCCGATCGGGTGGGTCTCCTGTACGGTAACACTTGGGACCGGGCCTGCCCCGGCCCGCGGGGAGCGGCCATGACCTTCGATTCGGATTCGAACGCCATCGAGAAGACGCGCTTCCGGGCTGCGCCCCTGGCAGCGGTCGCCCTGCTCGTGCTTGCGGGCGCGGGCTGCGGGCACTCGGTCGAGCCGCGCGCTCCGTACGACACCGTGGCCTCGATTCCGGTCCCGGAGTCGCTCGGCGTCGCGCTCGATCCCGGCGGCAACGTCGTCCTGCGCTGGCACGCGAGCGCGGCCGCGCGCAGGCTCATCGATGGGTGGCGCATTGAGCGGCATCGCTCGGAGGACGACCCGCTCGCGATCGAGACGCTCGCGCTGGTGCGGGACACGGTGTATTTCGACCAGACGATCGCGGACGGAGAGCGCGCCAGTTACCGCGTAAGCGCCGTCACCGCGGTGGGCGTCGCCGGCGCCCCGGCGGTGAGCCCGCCGATCCGATGCGATCGCGTGGCGCCCGTTCCGCCGCGGGACGTGGTGGTGACGCCGCGCTCCGCGGCGCTCGAGGTCGCGTTCGTGGCGAGCCCGTCGATCGACGTGGCGGAATACGAGCTTCGGGTCGATCGCGTCGACCAAAGCGGCCCGCCGGTGTTCGGCTTCGTGTCCGCGAGCCCGGGGATCGTCGGGAACCTCGTCCCCGGCACCGCCTATGGCGTCACGGTCGCGGCGATCGACAGCGCGGGGCGCTACTCGTTCCCCAGCGGCTTCCCGGTCTCCGGGGTCCCCGATCCCTAGTCGTTCCCGCTCACCACGTTCCATTGAGCTTCCAGTCGTAGGGCAGGAACCGCACGGGCAGATTGGGGGCGAACGACGCCGGCTTCGGCCAGTGTCGCTCGACGAAACGCTGCACCGTGCCGTCCGCCGCCCGGAAGTCGTCGCCGTACCAGTCGAAGATCGCCGAGAGCTCGAGCCCGCGCGCGGGATCGATGCGATTGTGCGCCGGGTCGGCGAGGAAACGGGCCGTGGCCTGGTCGAGCAGCGAATCGAGCGACGCCGCGGTCGCCGCCCGATCGAACAGGGGCGGGCAGCTGACCGAGGCGCAGGTGAGCACGAAGTGGATGCGCGGCTCGTGGAAGCGCGCCCGGAGGATGTCGTGCTCGATCGCGTTCAGGCTGAGCTTCCGGCCGGCCGCAACGAACGGTGTTTCGAAGAACCCGCGCGCCGTCCGCCCGGGACCACGGACCGTGTCGAGCACGCTCGCGATGCCCGGACGGCGCAGCACGCCGTCGAGCACGCGCGCGTTGTAGACGTCGATCCAGAACGCGATCTGCTCCGCGCGTGACCAGCGATCCGGCCGCGCGTGCGCGGCGGCCGAGAGGTAGCGCTCGAGCGGGCCGCGATCCCGGGCGAGCGCGCCATAGTCCACGCGCCCATGCCGGACGTGATCGTCCAGCACGCTGTCGAGCGCGGCGTGGGAGAACGCCGCCGCCGGTCCGGCGAGCGCCAGGCTCGCCACGATCCCGAGACCGGCCGCCGCGGCCAGCGCGCGCCTCGGCCCGCGGCTCCGCGGGAGGTGGATCGCGATCACATCCCCAGCTTCTCGACCACGGCGCGCATCTGGACGCCGTGCACGAGGCTCGATCCACCGCGCACCGCGGCGGCGACATGGACCGCCTCGGTCATCTGGTCGAGGTCGGCGCCCGCGCGCAGGCTCGACTGCGTGTACGCGTCGATGCAATAGGCGCACTGCACGGCGTGCGCCACGGCGAGGGCGATCAGCGCCTTTTCGCGCTCGGAGAGCGCGCCGTCGGCGAGGACCGCGTCGTGGTACTGCTTGAACTTCTGCCACAGCTCCGGGCGATGCTTGCCCATGTCGGAGAAGTGGGGGAGGTCGTCCGGGTCGTAGTAGGTCTTCATGGCATCCTCCAGGGTGGAACAGGTCAACGGGGGAGACGCATCGCGCGAACGATCGCGGCCACGCGCGGCATGGAGGCCGGGCGAATCGCCCCCTTGTCGAGTCGATCGCGCAGCCTCCGCAGGCTCGCGTAGGTGTCGATGTCCTCGAGCGGCGGCAACTCCGCGTGCGTCAGGCCGAGCCGCGTGAGGCGCCGCACCGTCTCTGCGTGGACCCCCCGCGTGCTCCAGCGCATCTCGTGGAAGAGCCCGGGGCGCGGCTCCCGCAGGCCGATGAGGTAATAGCCGCCGTCGTGCGCGGGCGCGAGCGCGACGTCGTGCCGGCGGAGCGCGGCGAGCCCCGCGCGCACGATGCGGCCGGTGAGCTCAGGAACATCGCTGCCGACGATCACGACCCGCCCGTAGCCGTCGTGGAATGCCGATCGAAACGCGTGCGACATGCGCGCCCCCAGGTCCGCCCCGCGCTGGCGGGCGAGCCGGCGATCGGGTCCGAGCCAGCGCGCGATCGCGCCACGGCTCGACTCCGGCGCGTGGTGGAGGAGCACATCGGCCGAGGCGAGGCGTTCGAGCCGCGCAAGGAGGTCCTCGACCATGGCGCGGTAGAGCAGCGCGGCGGCCGCCGGCGCGATCCCGGGCGACAGCCGCGTCTTGACCTCGCCTGCGACCGGCGCCTTGAGGAATACGATCACCGCGTCGTCGTGACCGCGCGCCCTTGTCATGCCCGGGCCTCCCGGCGAAACACGCCCCAGCCCCGAATCGCCGAGAGCGCCAGCACCCCGTAGAAGAAAGCGTACTCCACCACCGGCACCCACGGCGGGAGGATCCACGAGCCGTCCGCCCGGTTGCCGATGAGGACCAGGTTCGACAGCGGGGCCAGGAGCGCGATCGTGAGCAGGGCCGGATCGGGCCGGAGCGCCAGCAGCGGCAGCATCCAGACCAGGTACCAGGGATAGAGTGTCGTGGTGCAGATCACGAACGCGAGCATCGCAAGCAGCATGCGTTGGTGGAAGTCGCTTCCCCATCGCGCCGCCGCGAGGACGGAGCCGAGGAGCAGCGCGCCGAGGATCATCGTCGCGGCCGGCGCGGGGATCGCGGCGGACAGCACGGCCGCGAGACTGCCGTTGAACGACCAGGTCGTCGCCATGAGCCACATCGAGTCGGTCAGCCAGCGGCCGGCGGCCAGGAACGGCACGTAGCCGAGCGCGATCGTGAGCGCGGTCGCACCCACGAGGCGCCCCGCTCCGCGCCTCCCGACGGCCCGGATCGCCGCGGGCAGGAACAGGAGCGGCAGCGGCTTGATGAGGCACGCGAGGCCGAGGAACAGCCCCGCCCGCCCGGGCCGGGAGTCGTCCACGCCGGCGACGAACGCCACCAGCAACGGGAGCGCGAGGAAGTCCACATGCCCGGGCAGGTAGCCCTCGAACACCAAGAGCGGGAACCACGCCACGAGCAGGAGCCGGGAGGAGGGGAGGCCCCGGGCCTTCAGGTGCCGCGCGAGTAGCCAGCCGGCAATCAGCTCGGCGAGCAGCGTGGCCCCGTGGAAGCCGGCGAGCGAGCCGGGGCTCGCGGCGTACGCGAGCGCGAAGATCGCCTGGGCCAGCGGCGGGTACACGGTGTGGAGCGCCGGGTGATTGATCGCGCCGTCCAGCGCGTCCGTGCGCAGCGGGTCGAGCGCCGGGTCGTTCGGTGCGTAGCGGTACGGGTTCACCCCGTGGGCGAGCACCTTGCCGTCCCAGTGATAGCGGGCGGCGTCGTCGGAGAGGATCGGCGCGGCGCTCATCGCGAGCAGGCGGAACACGACTCCGCCGGCGACGACGAGCCCGAGCAGCACGCGCGGGAAGCGCGCGCCCTCCCACGCCGAGAGGCTTGCGAGCACGAGGATCCCGCCCACGATCGAGGTTGCGATCAGAATCCAGAGCCAGGGGACAAACGCCGGGTCGAGCCCGGCGACCAGGAGGCAACCCGCGAGCAGCACCGCGGCCGCGGCAAGGAGCACGATGCGCGGGCGGGAGTTCATCGTCCGGGGGCGGCCCCGCGCCGCATGATCTCGTTCAGCCGGGCCTCAAGGACGTAGCCGAGGATGCTCTTGCCGGCGCGGAACGAGCCCACGATCGTCCCGCTCACTTTGCTGCGCCCGGCCCGGCGGGTCCGGCTCGTCGCCGGCACGTCCGCCGTGCGCAGTCCGAGCTGGGCGGCTTTGACCTGCATCTCGATCGTCCATCCGAAGTCGGGATCCGACATGTGCAGGCGCTCGAGCGCCTCGCGGCGGATCGCGCGGAACGGTCCGAGGTCCGTGTAGCTCACGTCCCACAGGCGGCGAACCAGCCAGCACACGAGCGTGTTGCCCATCGACTGGACCGGCGTGAGGGCGCCCTTTTCCGACGCGCCGAGCGTGCGCGAGCCGATCACCAGGTCGGCGTCGCGATCGAGCAGCGCCTCGAGGAGCCGCTCGATCTCGCGCGGGTCGCTGCTGCCGTCCCCGTCCATGAACACCACCAGGTCCGCCTGCGGGCCCTCGCGCAGCGCCCGGAGGCAGGCGGAGCCGTACCCGCGCCGCGGCTCGTGCACCACGATCGCGCCGCCCGCGCGGGCGACTTCCGCCGTACGGTCCGCTGAGCCGTTGTCGGCGACCACGATCGAGTCCACGATCGCGCGATCCACCTGCTCGAGCACGGGCCCGAGGGCGGCCTCCTCGTCGAGCGCGGGAATGACCAGGGAGACCCGGAGGTTGCGGTACAGGGCGGCCTCAATGCTCGCGGGCGCGCACGGGCGAGGCGGCGAGCACGTCGAGCCGGATCGTGCGGCCGTCGCGCGCCACCTCGCCGAATTGGAGCACGCCGGTCGGGCAGGTCTGGACGCACGCGGAGCAGCGCACGCACTCGGGGTCCTGCATCGGGAGGCCCTTGTTGGCGAAGCTCATGACGTCGATGCCCTGGTGGCAGACCGACGTGCACGCGTTGCACGAGATGCACTTCTTCTTCTCGGGCACGATCGCGAATCGGCTGAAGCGCGCGTAGACGTGCATGAGCGCGGCGAGCGGGCAGGCGAACCGGCACCAGACTCGCCCCGAGTACTTGAAGTAGAAGCCCACGCCGATCACGCCGGCGAACAGGACGTCCACGAACCACTTGTAGCTGAGCGGGTTGACCAGGCGATGGTCGGCGGACTTGCCCTCGAGCAGCAGCGTGAACAGCGTGCCCAGGCCGGAGCCCGGCCAGGCCCACGCCGCGACCCGCAGCGCGAGCAACGCGAGCGCGAACGCGAGGAAGACCTGGCCGATCATGTTGACGCGATTCCAGGCCGGGCCGTGCGGCATCTTCGTGCGCTGGGTGTCGCCCATGGTCTCGGCGAGCGCGCCGCACGAGCAGATCCAGCCGCAGTAGACGCCTTTGCCCCAGCGGTAGACCGCGAGCGGGATCAGCACGAATGTCTGCACGAACCCGATGCCGAGCCACCACCAGTGCGGCTGCTCGGTGAACACGTTGTAGACGTTGAGCGGCCACGCGAGAATGAAGCCGTAGGCGCGCCAGTACGCGCGCGGGTGTCCCCACTCGGGCCAGTGGTGGGCGGCGTAGTCGGCGACCGGGATGTAGCTCTCGAACAGGTGATCCGCGATCGTCTTGCCGAGGCCGTGGTCGAACGCCCCCCGGTAGCCGAGCCAGGGCAGGAGGATCTCCGGCAGGAGGAACAACGGAATCGCCTGCACGAGGAACAGGCTCACGGTCTGGCGGGTGACGTACGGCGTGTTCCGTCGCAGGATCCGCCTTGCGCCGAACCACCCGATCAGCGACGTGTAGACCAGCGTGTAGTAGAACGCGCGGCTCTTCATCGAGACTGCGACCGTGCCGATCAGCGTGCTGCGGTCCCCGACCTGCGTCGCCCACCACCCCCCGAGCGACGACAGTAGCGCCGGCGCGTTCGCGGGCCACGCGAACTTCGACCACAAGGCGCCCTCGAGAAATCCCGAGGCCTTCCAGTCGTACAGGAGCGCGAGCGCCGCGAGGAACAGCGCGACCAGGACCCAGCCCCGGGCCGTGCTCTCGCCGTGAATCCGGACGCCCGAGCGCCGCAGCAGCGCGAGCGGGGGCTCGCGGCCGATCATGGGGAACATCGCGTCGTTCGGCAGCGTCTCGATCGTGCCGCCCTCGCCCGCCAGCTCCACCGTGCGCGGGCGGATCGCCTTGACCTGCGTGCCGAGGCGAAGCGCGAGGCGCCCGTCGCGCTCCAGGCCCTCGAGCTTCTGGACGTTCTCGCTCTTGGCGCGCGCCAGCTCGCGCTTTCGGTACGAGAGCGTGACGCGCGCGCCCGCCTCGGCGAGCGCGATCGCGGTCTCGAGCGCCGAGTCGCCGCCGCCCACGACCAGGGCATCCTGCCCGCGGTAGTCCGCCGGGTCATGCAGGCGGTTGGTCACCTTGTCGAGCGCTTCCCCCGGAACGTCGAGCCGCCGAAAGTCGCCGCTGCGGCCGATCGCGATCACGACGAAGCGCGCCGCCAGCGAGGTCCCGTCGGCCAGGTGAACGCGCAGCGCGTCGCCCGCGCGCTCGATGCGCTCGGCGCGGCCGGGTTGGACCACGATCCCCGCGTCCTCGACCTGCGCCTGGAGTTCCTCGACGAGCGCTTCCTTGACGGTGGCGTGGACCTGGAGCGCGCCGGCTGGCGTCATCGCCATCGGGTACGTGAAGATCGGCTTCGCGCGCGGGAAGTTGACGATCGTGGAGAACGGGACCGCGGCCTCGACCACGCGGTAGGAGAGGCCCAGGCGGGACGCCTCGACGGCCGCCGCCATGCCGGAGACTCCGCCCCCGAGGATCACGAGGTCCGTGAGCTCCTCCGCCGTGCCGCGCTCGAGCGCCGGATCCGCGGCGACCAGTCGCGCGACGCGGGCGCCCGAGTCGAGCGCGAACTTGAGCAGGGGAATGCCCGTGAGGTCGCCGCAGATGTACAGCCCGGGGACGTTCGTGCTGCCGTCCTCGCGCACGACCGGGAGCTTCTCGATCCCGCCTGCGGGCCAGCGCGTGTGGAGCCAGTGCGTATAGTTCGAGATCAGGCGAAACAACGGCCCCCCTTTGCGCCGCTCCCGGCGATTCGGTTACGCATCCCCTACGGGTGCGGCCATCCTGAGGTGACCGCTCCCGAGGCCGGCAGGGGACCGGGCCGATCCCCACCCTCGCTGTAAGAATCTTCGGAAGTCCAGGTCAGAATGCGCCACGGAACCATGGATCCAGCCCCGGCGACAGCGCATCGAGCATCCTCCGGCGCGGCCGGCCGCACGATATTGTCCCCTTGTCGGCCCCGGTGCGCCATGGTGTAACGATACCCACTCCAGAGAGGTCCACATGCTGATCCATTCGATGCACAAGTCCATGGCCGCCGTCGTGGCCGCCACCATGATCCTCGGCGCGGCCGGATGCGCCTCGCTCAACAATGCCGAGAAGGGCGCGATCGCCGGTGCCGCAGGCGGCGGCGCGATCGGCGCGGGCGTCGGCAGCGCGACCGGCTCGACCGCGCGAGGCGCGATCATCGGCGCGGTCGTCGGCGGTGCGGCGGGCGCGATCATCGGCCACAAGATGGACCAACGGGCGAAGGAGCTCGAGCAGATCCCCGGCGCAACGGTCCAGCGCGTGGGCGAGGGCATTGCGGTCACGTTCGACTCGGGCCTCCTGTTCGACTTCGACTCGTCCACGATCAAGGGCGATGCGCGCGCGAACCTGAACCAGCTCGCGACCAGCCTCTCGA
>JBDTYW010000033.1:0-11289 GCA_040005445.1 Candidatus Eiseniibacteriota bacterium | reverse complement strand
CGAACATCAACGGCACGACCGACTTCGACCGCACGAACTACATGGAGGACCTGCCGTCGAACCAGCTCGAGCTCGCGCTCTGGCTGGAGGCCGACCGCATGGGCTTCCTGCTCGACAAGCTCGACCAGACGAATCTCTCGAACCAGCAGGACGTGGTCCGCAACGAGCGCCGCCAGAGCGTCGAGAACGCGCCCTACGGCCTGGCGGAAGAGGAGCTCTATCACCAGTTGTTCCCGAAGGGCCACCCGTACTACGCGTCGGTGATCGGTTCGCACGAGGACATCCAGAACGCGAAGCTCGAGGATGTGCGCAATTTCTTCAAGCGCTACTACTGCCCGAACAACGCGTCCCTTGTGGTCGTGGGCGACATCGACGTTGCGCAGACCAAGACCCTGATCGGGAAGTATTTCGGCACGCTGCCGAAGGGCGATCCCGTCCCGCCGATCACCGCGACCACGCCCCCGATCACCTCGGAGCGCCGCGTCGTGGTCACCGACAAGGTCGAATTGCCGCGCGTTTTCATGGCGTGGATCACGCCCCCGATCTTCAAGCCGGGCGACGCCGAAGCCGTGATCGCGGCGCGCATCCTGGGCGGCGGCAAGGCGAGCCGCCTCTACAAGTCGCTGATCTACGACAAGAAGATCGCGCAGAGCGTGAGTGCGTCGCAGCAGACGCTGTCGCTCGGCTCGGTGTTCGAGATCGTCGCCACCGCCAAGCCCGGACACACCGCCGACGAAGTCGAGCAGGCGGCATGGGCGGAAGTCGAGCGTCTCGCCCAGACCGGGCCGACCGCGGCGGAACTCGCGGCGGCGAAGACCGGTATCTACTCGGACCTGGTCGAGAGCCTCGAGAATCTCGGGGGCGTCGGGGGCGGCAGTGGCAGCTGCTCCGGCGTCGCGGACCGGCTGAACTACTACAACCACCACCTCAAGGACCCGGGCTACCTGAACAAGGACCTCGAGCGCTATGCCGCAGTCACCGCCGAAGGAGTGAAGAAGATCGCCGCCACCCAGCTGGCGAAGAACAAGCGAGCGGTCGTGCTCGTCAACCCGGGCGAGAAAATCCTCCCGCCCGCCCCGCCGACGCCCGAGCCGGTCGCCAAGGCCGAGATCCCGATGTCGACGAACGAGGCATGGCGCACCGAGCAGCCGAAGCCGGCCGCCGCCTCGACCGCCGCGCTGCCGAACGCGAAGACGTTCAAGCTCGAGAACGGCCTGACCGTCTATGTCGTCGACCAGAAGGCGTTGCCGGTCGTCGCCGGACAGCTCGTCGTGCGCTCGGGCAGCGCGGCCGATCCCGCCGGCAAGCCGGGGCTCGCGGGCTTCACCGCCGCGATGCTCGACGAGGGCACGACGAAGCTCGACGCACTCCAGATCGCCGAGCAGCTCGAGGCGCTCGGCGGCTCGCTCGGCTCGAACTCGGGCACAGACGGCAGCTATGTCTCCTGGCGTTCGCTCAAGGCGACCGCGCCCCAGGTCATGGGGCTCGCGTCGCAGGTCGTGATCGAGCCGTCGTTCCCCGCGAACGACGTCGAGCGCGTGCGCAACGACCGCATGACCGCGATCCTCCAGCAGAAGGACTCGCCGTTCCAGACCGCGTTCCGCGTGCTCTACTCCTGCATGTACGGCGCGGACCACCCGTACGGGCACGTCGCACTCGGCAACGACGATGCGGTGAAGGCGATCACGCGCGACGAACTCGTCGATTTTTGGCGCAACTCGTACGCGCCGCAGAACGCCGCGCTGGTGCTCGCCGGCGACGGCACGGTGGCCGAGGCGAGGGAACTCGCCCAGAAGGCGTTCGGCAAGTGGCGCGGCACCGCGATCGAGGTCCCCAGTCCGGCGGCCGGCACGTCGATTGCCGAGCGCGTCATCATCGTCGACAAGTCGGGCGCGCCGCAGACCGCGGTCGCCGTGGCCCAGATCGGCATGGCGCGCAACGATCCGAACTACGAGAAGATGAACGTCATGAACCAGGTGCTGGGCGGGCTGTTCGCCAGCCGCGTGAACATGAACCTGCGCGAGAAGCACGGCTACACCTACGGGGCGTTCTCCTTCCAGCAGGACAATCGCGGCGCGGGGCCGTTCGTCGTCGGCGCCGCGGTGCGCACCGACGTCACGGGCCCGGCGATCGAGGAGATGCTCAAGGAGGTCCACGGCATGCAGGACGCGCCGGTGACCGCCGAGGAGCTCGACCTGGCGAAGGACTCGGTATCGCGCTCGCTGCCGGCGCTGTTCGAGACCTCGAACAGCACAGTCGGTACGATCGGCAACCTCTACCTGTTCGAGCTGCCGCCCGACTACTACGCCGGCCTGCCGGCGCGCATCGCGAACCTGAGCGCGGGCGACGTGCAGGACGTGGCGAAGAGCTTCCTCACGCCGGACCAGATGAAAGTGATCGCGATCGGCGATCGCGCGCTGATCGAGCCGCAGATCGAGAAGTTGAAGCTCGGCGAGATCACCTATCGCGGGGCGGACGCGAAGCCCCTGGCGGTCGCACCGTAGGCAGGGAGGAATTTCGGGCGCGGCCTCCGGGCCGCGGCCGGCAGGGCGGGCGGGGCCTCGGCTCCGCCCGCGCCATTTTCAGGGGACGATCAGCCGCAGCCCGGACTGGCCCCCCGGCGTCGAGAGCCGGGCAAAGTAGCTTCCCGCTGGAACGCGGACACCGAGAGAATTGCGTCCGTCCCAGAACCATCGCGCGGGGCCGGCTTCACAATCCGCGGAGCGGCTCCACACCATGCGACCCGCCAGATCGACGATCCATAGTTGAACCGGCGCAGGCGCCGGCAGGACGAAATCCATGGTGAAGCCCACGCGCGACGGATTCGGCCGGGCCCGAAGCTTCGAGTCGGTGGGGAGCGATCCCTCGACCGCGACGGTGCCGCCCGCTCTTCCGTCCATCAGCACGCGCTGGGCACGGCCGCGGGGGACCTCGTCGGGATCCGGAATGCTCCAGCACAGCAGCGCGCCGCCGGCGGCGTCGCTCGCGACACTCGCCCGGATCGGGCGGGACACCGCGCCCGCCAAGAGCACGCCCGACCCCCAACCGATCGGGATGGTGCCATCCGCCAGGCGCCGCTCCGCAAGGAGATCAACGGAACATCCCGGGCACGCCCCCGCGGCCCAGGCGACGATGACCCCGCCCTCCCGGTCCGATACGAGCCCGAGCGGTTGCTCGACTCCCGCGGCAAACGTGATGCTCCGCCCGGTCGGCGGCCACCCGGGATCAATTGGCGACGCGAAGGTCGCGTGCTGCAGGTAAACGTCCGGGCTCGCCCCGGTGATTTCCATACACGCGACGTAGGCGCCCCCATATCCGTCCGCGGCGAGGACGGCGTCGCTCACCGCGTCGGAGGAAAACGGCAGGTCCCCGTCGGCCGACCATCCCGGGGCGACTCCTCCCGTGGACAGCCGGTGCTGGAGCCTGAAGTGTCGCGGGCCCCCGAGGGACTCCGCGCCGCTCCAGGCGACGTAGAGTCCGCCGAGCCCGTCCCCGGCGAGGAGCACCTGGTCCTGGGGCCCCGCCGCGGGAGCGACCGCATTGCCGTTCGGGCCCCAGCCCGGGCCAGACAGGCCGTTCGTCCCGATCCGGGAGACGAATAGTTTTGCGATTCCGTTCGTGAGAATTCCCCACGCCGCAACGAGGGCTCCCTTGCCGTCTGCCGCGACCGCTGTCTCACCCAACGCGGCGAGCGGGCCCGCGGGACTCCGCAGCGTCACTCCCGTGGAAGGCCACGCCGGATCAACGGTCCCGCCCGAGAGCACGTGCTGGGCTCGCCACGAGACCGCTCCCGGATCCGTCGAATGAAGCGGCGAGGTGACCCACACAATGTAGGCGCCACCGCCTTCGTCGGAGATCAGCCGGAGCCTGCGGGGTGTCAGGAGGGAGTCGCACAGGAGCAGGCCATGCTGCGGCCAGGCTCCGGAGAGCGATCCGGGGGAATCGAGATGCCGGCAGAGCAAGCGCCGGCCCTCGCCCCGCTGCTCGATCCACGCGAGATACAAACCGTCGGAGGCGTCATGTTCGATCGCGAACTCGTCGACAAACGCCCCCGGCGAAGTCGACACCCGGACGCCGCACGAGTCTGCCCCTGACATCAGAGTCCCCGCTGCGCTCCATGGCACGGCTCGAAGGACAGACGCTCCCGGGCCACTGCCGGTCGAGTCCAGCCAGGCAATCCAGACGTGGCCCAGGCCGTCCGCCACGGATCGAACCTGCTGTTGTGGGGACGCATCGGGGCAAACCGGAGTCCCGCCATCCAACCACTGGGCAGACGCGGGAGTCGCGCGGAGAAGGAAACACGCCGGAAGGATCCATGCGAGTGTGACGCTGAGATGCAAGGATGATCCAGGGTGCCACCACCTACGATGCATGCAAACAGGCTACACCTGGCACAAGCAGGCGTCAATGGAGCCGCCCCGCACGTCGCGCTTTTTCAGACCGGCCCTGGTTCCGCCGCGGAGCGCTCGAACAGGAACCCGATCGACCCCAGCAGGCTGACGAACACGAGCAGCGCGAACCACCCGAGCGCGAGCGCGAGCGCCGGCGCCTCCCCCACCCCGATCCGAGCGAAGAAGTAGACGTACGCCGCCTCGCGCACGCCCGCGCCGCCCGGGGTGATCGGGATCTGCGCTGCGAGCAGGACGAGTGGCACCGCCGCGCACACCGAGGTCCACGTCGCTGGCAGCGCGAGGCCGATCGCGAGCAGCACGTTCACGGTCAGCAGCCACGCATGGTTCAGCAGCGACAGTAAGACCGTGCCCGGGATCGCGCCGTGCAGCCGGCCCATCGCGTCCGCCGGGAACGCCGCGCGCATGCGGTCGCCCAGCCCCCGCCCCGGAAATCGGTCGAGCACGCGGGCCGCGGCTTCGGGGCCGCCGGGGATCCACAACGTCGCGAGGCCGCCGAGCCCGGCGAGCGAGCCGATCGCGAGCGGCACCGCCCACGGGCGCGTGCCCGGGTGCGCGTAGACGAAGCCGGTGCCGAGCAGCAGCAGCGCGAGCAGGCCGATCGCGCGCTCGAGCAGGATCGTCGCCGCCCCGCGCGCGAGCCCCGCGCCGCTGCCGCGCACGCGCGCGACCCGGTAGACGTCGCCGCCCACTCCGGTCGGGATGAACAGCCCGAGGAACAGGCCCGCCCCGTAGACCGCGAAACTCTGGCCGAACGTCCAGCGCGCGCCCGCGGCCTTGAGCAGCCGGTGCCAGCGCCAGCCGGCGGTCAGCTGCGAGGCCAGGATCGCGAGCGCGGCCAGCGCGAGCCATAGCGGGTTCGCCCGCTGCAGGGTGTGCGCGAACTCGGCGAAGTCGACCCGTCGGAAGATCCACGCGAACAACGCCGCCACCAGCGCAAGGCGGAGGGCGAGGGACAGCCAGGCGGGAACGCGGGGGCGTTTCGGGGGAGCAACTACGAGATCCGTCATCGGTCAGGAGACTAGCATGGGAAGGCATCTACATGGTGCGGAGGTCACGTCGATCTCGCGCCAGGCGACGCCCCCCGCGAACACGCGCGATGGGCCGAAGTTCGGCAACGCTCAAGTCGCTCCTGCATCAGAGGCGCACTATGGTCTGGCGGGACTCCCCATGGTTCGTCCGAAGGCGCGCAAAGTACAAGCCCCTGGGCAGTCCCACACCGCGGGCATCGAGGCCCGACCAGGTCCACTGCACGGCCCCCGCAACCACCGCGCTCTCGCCCCTCGTCCACACCAGCCGGCCCGCGAGGTCGAACACCGAGAGTTCGAGGTCCGAGGGTACGGATAGGTTAAACCCGAATCGCGTTACCCCCGCAGACGGGTTCGGCGCAGCCGAGAGGGCGAGCCTCGCGCCGGGTCGTGCGCCGACATCGACGGTGGCACCCATCTGGCCGTCGCCCCGCACCAGGAGAATTCGGCTGTCGCGATCGTCGCCCGACGCGGACGAAGTCGCCCAGGATGCCAGTATCCTGCCCGCGCTCGCCGGCGCGCTGCGGGGAAACGCGAGCCCATCGATACCGCTCGCGAGCCGCAGTCCGCCGGGCGGCCATTCCAGGGGATACGTCCCGTTCGGGAGCCGCCGTTGAGCCATGAGCGCATTGGCGGTACTCCAGAGGAGATACACCCCGCCCTCGCCGTCCGTCGTCATCAGGGGCGTCTGCTTGAATTCACCGTCGAACGTCACCCGGAACCCGCCGCTGGGCCAGCCGGCCGCGAGTGCCGCGTCGGCGGCAATGCGCATTACGAACAGGTCGTTCGCTCCAGTGACGAAGCGCATGCTCGCCAGGTAGACCCCTCCCTCCGCGTCGAGCACCATTGCTCCGGGGTCGCTCACGCTGGCGGCGGGAATGAGTCCTCCAAGCGGCCATCCGGGAGCGGGGCCCCCGGATCCCGTCATATGTTGCAGGTGGAGCGTCCCATCCCACCAACGCACGTAGGCCCCCCCGGCCCCGTCGGAGATGAGGGCCCAATCGGCGGCGCCGACGTCGGTGACGCTGTTTCCGATCGGGCTCCATCCGTTCGCGGTCCCTCCGTCGGACCGAAGGCGAATCAAGTAGATCCCGGAGTAAGTTCCGCTCCCGTAGCGCCGCCCGGAGACGAAAAGGCCGCCCTGTCCGTCTGCCTCGACCGGCCAGCCGAGTGCGGCGTGGAGGAGAAGAGACTTCCCCCCCACGGGCCACCCCGTCTGGAGCGTGCCGTCCGCGGAAAGCCGGACACCACGAAGCGGCCGAGTCGTGTTCGAGTTGGGCGGATCACCGGTCTCGACCCAGGTCACGTACACGCCGCCGGATCCGTCGGCGATGGCACTCGGATTTTCCGGACCGACCGTCGAATCCGCGAGTTCGAGCCCCGCGGCCGGCCAACCCGCTTCCGGGGTACCGGCGGCGGAGAGATGCTGGCACATGATGCGGGAAGCCTGGCCCCGCCATTCCATCCACGCGACGAACACGCCGCCTCTCGAGTCTCCGGCGAGCGCGAAGTCGGTGGAACTCCGCGAAGCCGTGTCCCCGAGTGGAAATCCGCAGGCCTCGAAGCCGTCGACAATCTGCCCAGCTTCGTTCCAGCGGGTCACGCGCAGGCTCCCGATTGTGGTATCCGCGGGCGAATTCTCGCCCCAGCCGACCCACAAGTGGCCGAGCCCGTCGGCGAGGCAACGGACTCCGCGCTCATTGAGCGCGCTGCCGCACACGAGCGCCCCGCCGTCGGGCCACTGCGCGAACGCAGGCGATGTGAGCACAAGGCTCGCGGTCAGAACGATGCTCGCGATCTGTCGGATCATAACCGGGTGTCTCCTTCCCCCCCGCGGTTCCACGCTTGCCAACGGCTCACATGCTCGCCCATCGGCTGCCCCGCGACAAACTCGGAGGCCGCTACAATTCCAGGCCATGAAGCTCGCCGGGAACGCACGTTCTTGAGCATGCGACGCTTGCTGGGACGCGCACGACGGTGGCACATTTCCGCGCTTGGATCCGACATGAATTCAGCCGTGGCGTCCCAATCGTGGAACGGCACGGCCTTCCCATTGGTGAGTATCAGGAGCGAAGTCCTGCGACCTGCGGTGGCCACGCCAAGGCATCCGCGGAATTTGTTGCGGCAATGGGAACCTCCGCAGAGATCTCGGGAGCCGGCGAGGGCATGGCCCGGCCCCGGGCCCGGGCCCGGATCTCTGCGGATCGCGCAGCGCCTACAAGCCTAGGCGCGCCCGACGGCACCGGTCAAGCGGGGCCTTCGGGGGCGACTACGATTCCGAGGCGAGATGGGTCCGTGCGAGCGCCAGGGCCTCGTCCAACGTACCTGCCAGACCCCCGGAACCGAGCGCCGCAAGGAATCCGGCGCGCTCCATCGCGACCAGCGGTTGTGCGTGCACGTCCGACAGGAGGAGCAACGTCTTGTCGCGCTCGCAGCGGCGCCGCAGGTCCTCGAGCGCGTGCAGGCCGGTGGAGTCGATCGCCGGCACGTGCCGCAGGCGCACGATCAACACCTTGGGCCGGGCGGCGACCCGCGCGAGCGTGCTCTTGAACGTCTCGGCGGCGCCGAAGAAGAACGGCCCGTCGATCTCGTAGACCTCGACCCCGCGCGGGATCTCCCGCCGGCGGACCCCGTCGGGATCCGACTCGCTCTCGTCCTCGCCCTCGATCATCGCGTCCGAGAACATGTTGACCTGCGTGACCTCGGACATGCGGCGCATAAACAGGAACGTGGCGAGCACGACGCCGACCTCGATCGCGACCGTGAGGTCCACGAGGATCGTGAGCAGGAACGTCGCCAGCAGGACGGCGACGTCACTCTTGGGGGCGCGCAGCTCGGCGACGAATGTGCGCCAGTCGCCCATGTGATAGGCGACCACGGTCAGGATCGCCGCCAGCACCGCGAGCGGGATCTTCGCCGCGAGGTGGCCGAACAGCACGACCGCGAGCAGGACGACACCCGCGTGCACGATGCCGGCGATCGGGGTGCGTCCGCCGTTCTTGACGTTCGTCGCGGTGCGCGCGATCGCGCCCGTGGCCGGGATGCCGCCGAACAACGGCGCGACCAGGTTCGCCGCACCCTGCGCGACGAGTTCCATGTTCGAGCGATGCCGGGTGCCGAGCATGCCGTCGGCCACGACGGCCGAGAGCAGCGACTCGACCGAGGCCAGCAGCGCGATCGTGAACGCCGGCCCGACGAGCTGCATCCACGTCGCGAACGGCAGGCCCGGAATGTGCGGCGCCGGCAAGCGGTCCGGAATGCTTCCGAAGCGCGTGCCGATGGTCTCCACCGGCAGGCCGAGCGCGGCGACCACGACGGTGCCGACCACGAGCACGACGAACGGCCCGGGGATCGTGCGTTGGATGCGCGGCCACGCGATCAGCACGAGCAGCGAGCCGAGCGCGACCAGCGCGGTGGTCGGGTCGAACGACACCAGGTGCGCCGCGAAGAGCTGCCACTTGCCGACGAAGTCCGGCGGCACGTCGCCGATCGGCAACCCCAGCAGGTCCTTGATCTGGCTCGAGAAGATGATCACCGCGATCCCGCTCGTGAAGCCCGTCACCACCGCGTGCGGGATGAAGCGGATCGCCGATCCCAGCCGCGCGAACCCGAATGCGACCAGGATCACCCCCGCCATGAGCGTGGCGATGAGCAGGCCGTCCACGCCATACCGGTGCACGATCCCGTAGACGATCACGACGAACGCCCCGGTCGGCCCGCCGATCTGCACGCGCGATCCGCCGAGCGCCGAGATCAGGAAGCCCGCGACGATCGCGGTGATCAGCCCGCGCTCGGGCGGCACGCCGCTCGCGATGGCGAACGCGATCGCCAGCGGCAGCGCCACGATACCGACCACCGTCCCGGCGCCGAGGTCCTGGAGGAACTGCGCGCGCGTGTAGCCCTTGAGCGTGGTCCAGAGCTTGGGAACGAACTCGCCGGTCACGACGCTTCTGGATCCGGTCCGGAGTCCGCCGCCGCGCGGCGCTTGAGCTCGGCCCAATGCCGCATGCGCTCGGCGATCCCGACCTCCGCGCCGAACGCGCCGGGCTGGTAGAACGCGCGCTCCCGCAGCTCGTCGGGCAGGTAGTCCTGCGGGGCGTAGGCCTCGGGCGCGTCGTGCGCGTAGCGATAGCCGGCGCCGTAGCCGAGTTCCTTCATCAATCCGGTCGGTGCATTGCGGATGTGCAACGGAACCGGCGCGGCAGGCGCCACGCGGGCGGCCTCGAGCGCGGCGCCCCACGCGCGATAGACGCGGTTCGACTTGGGGCACGTCGCGAGGTAGATCGCGGCCTCGGCGAGCGCAATCTCGCCCTCAGGGCTGCCGAGCATGTGGTACGCGTCGCGCGCGGCGAGCGCGAGGGCGAGCGCCTGCGGATCGGCGAGGCCCACGTCCTCGGCCGCGAAGCGGATCGTGCGCCGCGCAACATACAGCGGATCCTCGCCGCCCGCGATCATGCGCGCGAGCCAGTACAGCGCGCCCTGCGGGTCGCTGCCGCGCAGCGCCTTGTGGTACGCCGAGATGTGGTTGAAGTGCTGCTCGCCCGCCTTGTCGTAGTGCGCAAAGCGGCGCTGGAGCGCATCCTCGGCGTCAGCCACCGTGATCGTCCCGCCGCTGCCCGCGTGATCCGCCGCGGCCTCGAGCGCGGTGAGCGCGCGCCGCGCGTCGCCGTCCGCCTCGAGCGCGATGCGCGCGATCGCGTCCGGCTCGGCGATCAGACCGAGCGCGCCGAGCCCGCGCTCCGCGTCCTCGAGCGCGCGTGCGAGCACGGTCTCGAGGTCCTGGGGCGTGAGCGGCTTGAGCACGAACACGCGCGTGCGAGAGAGCAGCGCGCCGTTGACCTCGAACGAGGGGTTCTCGGTGGTCGCGCCGATGAGCGTGACCGTGCCGCGCTCGGCGTGCGGCAGGAGCGCGTCCTGCTGCGCCTTGTTCAGGCGATGGATCTCGTCGACGAACAGGATCGTGCCACGGCCGCCCTTCCGGCGCTCCTCGGCCTGGGCCATGATCTCGCGGATCTTGGGCACGCCGTCGGAGACACCGCTGAAACTCACGAACTCGTGTTTGGCGTGGCGCGCGATCAGGCGGGCGAGCGTGGTCTTGCCGGTGCCGGGCGGCCCCCAAAAGATCATCGAGCCGGGCGCGCCCTTCTCGATCGCCTCGCGCAACGGGCGACCCGGGGCGAGCAACGCGGTCTGGCCGACGAACTCGTCGACCGTGCGCGGCCGCATGCGCTCGGCCAGTGGCGGCTTGAGCTCGTCCGACCCGAACAGGTCCACGGCGCGGCCGGTCAGGCGGTTTCGCGGCCGCGCGCGGCCAGAGCGGCCTTGAGCAGCGCCACCGCCTCTTCGACCGAGCTCGGGCGGCCGAGGGCGAGGCCCTCCTCGGCGAGCCGCTGGAACAGCTCGACGATCTGCGGCGGCTCGATGTTCGAGGCCTTGAGGCGCTCGGCGTCGGCGAAGATCTCTTCGACGCTGCCACGCGCGCTGATCTCGCCGCCCGCGATCAGGACGTAGACCACGTCCGCGAGATCGGGCACCGCGTGCACGTCGTGGGTGGCGGTCACCATGGTCATGCCGTTCTTGACGTGCAGTTCCTTGAGCAGGTCGGAGAGATCGCGCTTCGAGCGCGGATCGAGCCCCTCGAAGGGCTCATCCATGACCAGCAGTTCGGGCTTGAGCACCAGTGCGCCGGCGAGAGCGACCTTGCGCTTCTCGCCGCCCGAGAGCGTGTGGCAGACCTTGTCGCGCAGGTGGGAGATCCCGACCTCCTCGAGCACGGCGTCCACCATGCGGTCGACCTCGGGCTCGGGGTAGCCGTAGTTGCGGGGCGAGAACGAGACGTCGTCCCACACCGT
>JBDTYW010000032.1:0-11356 GCA_040005445.1 Candidatus Eiseniibacteriota bacterium | reverse complement strand
TGACGGCCTGCGGCGGGATCCGAATAGAAGCTCGAGCCCGGGACGGCGGCGACACCCACGTGTTCGACCAGCCAGCGCGCGAACGTAACGTCGTCCTCGAAGCCGAATCCCGAGATGTCGGTCATGACGTAGTACGCGCCGTGCGGCCGGAAGGTCCGGAAGCCAGCGGCGTCGAGGGCCGGCACCAGGTAGTTGCGGCGCAGGTCGTAGTCGGCGGCGAGGCGGCGATAATACGCGTCCTCGAAGGATAGCGCGATCGTGCCCGCTTCCATCAGGGGGGCGGGGGCTCCCACGGTCAAAAAATCGTGAACCTTGCGGATCGCGACCGTCAGATCCGGCGGCGCCAGCACCGTGCCCACCCGCCAGCCGGTGACGCTATACGACTTCGAGAGCCCCGAGATCGTCACCGTGCGGTCGCGCATGCCCGGCAGCGAGGCCATCGGGATGTGCTCGAGCCCGTCATACACCATGTGCTCGTAGATCTCGTCGGTCACGCACACCGCGTTCCAGCGCTGGCACAACCCGCCGATCTGCTCGAGCTCGGCACGCGAGAACACCTTGCCGGTCGGATTGTTAGGCGTGTTGACGACGATCGCGCGCGTCCGATCGTTGAATGCGCGCGCCAGCTCGTCGGGATCAAACGACCAGTCGGGCTCCCTGAGGCGCACGAAGCGAGGCGTCGCTCCCGAGAGGATCGCGTCCGGGCCGTAGTTCTCATAGTACGGCTCGAACACGATCACCTCTTCGCCCGGGTTCACGAGCGCGAGCAACGTCGCGATCATGGCCTCGGTCGAGCCGCAGGTGACGGTCACCTCGCACTCGGGGTCGTACTCGAGACCGTAGAAGCGCTGCGTCTTGGCGACCAGCGCGTCGCGGAAACCCTTTGCGCCCCAGGTGATCGCATATTGGTTGACGTCCGCCTCGATCGCCGCGATCGCAGCGTCCTTGAGCGGGCGCGGGCACGGGAAGTCGGGAAAGCCCTGCGCGAGATTGACTCCGCCGTGCTGCGCGCAGAGCCGGGTCATCTCTCGGATCACGGACTCGGTGAAGCCGTGGGTTCGTGCCGCGGTGCGGGCGCGCGGCGGGCCGGGTAGGGCGCTGTCGGGGGTCATGTGGGGAAAAGTCTAGCATCCGTCCCCGGCGGGCGATAGCGTCTCGGAATGCAAACCGACGCCGCATCCCGACTGGCCGCCGTCACCATGGTCGGCCTGCCCCACGAGGGCCTGACCCCGGCGTTCCGGAAGACCTTCGCCGCCCGGCCTTTCGCCGGCGTGCTGCTGTTCCGCCGCCATTTCGGAACGCTCGGCCGCCTGGTCGCGCTGGTCGAGGAACTGCGCGCGCTCGCCGCCCCGCGCACGATCCTGGTCGCCATGGACGAGGAGGGCGGTTTCGTCTCGCAGCTCGCCCCCGAGCTCCCGGTCCCCCCGGCGGCGCGCGTGCTCGGCCGCGGCGCCAGCGAGACCGAGATCGAGCGCATCGGCGCCGCGGTCGGCGGCTGGCTGTCGGCTGCGGGCGTGGATGTCGATTTCGCCCCCGTGCTCGACGTCGATGCCGAATCGCGCAATCCGGTGATCGGTCCGCGCTCGTTCGGCCGCGATCCCGCCGACGTCGCCCGCCTGGGTGCGGCGATGCTGCGCGGCCTGCGCGAGGGCGGCGTGCTGGCGTGCACGAAGCACTTCCCCGGGCATGGCTCGACGGTCACCGACTCCCACCTTGCGCTGCCGGAGTGCGGCGACGACCGGGCGACGATCGGGGCCAGGGACCTCGTGCCGTTCCGTGAGACCCACGCCCTGTCCCCGCTGGTGATGACCGCGCATGTGCGCTACCCGGCGCTCGATCCGCAGTGGCCCGCGACGCTGTCGCCGGCGATCGTGCGCGGCCTGCTGCGCGAGACGCTCGGCATGCGCGGCGTGGTGGTGACCGACGCGATGGAGATGGCCGGCGTGGCGGGGGCGGCACCCGGCGGCGAGGGGCCGCTGCGCGCGCTCGCGGCGGGCTGCGACCTGCTGCTATTCGGCGCCTGGACCGCTGGGACGGAGGCCACGCTCGACGAAGCCGCGCGCACCTGGACGACGCAGGGGGAGGACGCCCTGCCGCTCGCCCGCTGGGAAGCCGCGCGCGGGGCGATCGAGGCGCTCTACTCCGCCGCGCTCGGCGCCGAGCGATCGGACCGGGGCGCCAGCGCGTCGGGCGCAGCCCGCGCGTCCTACCGCACGCTGTTCGATCCCGGGAACATCGCGGCGCTCGTGCCGCCCGGCTGGGACGCGATGCTGGATGCGATCTGCCGCCGCGCGCTGTCGTGGATCGGGCCGCCCGCGGCGGTCGCGCTCGATCGCCTCGAGGTGCTCGAGCCCTCGTGGTCGGGGGGGCCGTCGATCGCGGAGCTCCTGGTCGAGCACGGCGTGCCGGCGCGCGCGCGGGCATTCGCGGCCGCCGCCGCGGGCGCAGCGCCGGGCCACACCGCCGACGTGGCGGACGACTTCGCGGCCCTGCGGCGGCTCGCGACCGGCGCCACGGGGGCGGGCGCGACCGACGCTCCCGACCCGCTGCTGGTCGCGCTCCCCCGCCGCACGCCGCTCTCGCCGGCCGACGAGCATGAGTTGCGGGCGCTCTGCATCGCGCGGCCCACCGTGCTGGTCGCGCTCGAGCAGGACGCTTTCCTGACGGACTTCCCCGAGGCCGCGGGTCGCCTCTCGGCCTGCGACGCGACCCCCGCCATGCGGCGTGCGGTCGCGGCCGAGATCGCCGGAGCGATGAGCCGAGTGTCGTGACGCCCGGCGACGCGCTCCGCCGGCTCGAAGGTGCGCACGGCGTGCTCCGTCCGCTCACGCTCACCGACCTCGATCGACTGCTCGCCTACCGTAACCACCCCGACGTCATCCGGTACCAATCGTGGGACGCGTACACCGCTCCCACCGCGCTCGCGCTGATCGAGACCATGGGATCGTCCGCGCCCGGGCGCCCGGGAACGTGGTTCCAGTGGGGCATCGAGGAGCGCGCGACCGGCGTTCTCGTCGGCGACTGCGGCCTGCGAACGCGGGACGACGGTGTGCAGGGCGAGATCGGTTACACGCTCGCGCCCGAAGCGCAGGGGCGTGGCCTGGGGACCGCGGCCGTGACGCTCATGCTCGACGCGGCGTTCGGCGCGCTCGGCTTCCACCGCGTGACCGCGAGAACGGACCCGGCGAACACGCGCTCGGCGGCGTTGCTGAGGCGGCTCGGGTTTCGGCACGAGGGGCTCTCGATCGCAAGCGTGCGGATTCGAGGGGTCTGGTTGGACGACGATCACTACGCGCTGTTGGGAACGGAGTGGCCCGCGCGAGCCCGCTGAGCGCGGATGGTTTCGGCACTCTCAACCTGCCCCGGGGCAGGTTCGCGGACTCCTGATTCCGGCGTAAGCCATTGCCCCACAACAACCACTTCTAAACTCGTGCGCCGCGCGGCGCGTTCCCCGCGTGGAACCTACTCGAACTCCGTCCTCGGCGGCACCTGCTCCGGCCCGACACGCCCGCTCTCGATCTCGGCCCGGAAGTAGCTCTCGCCCTTGATCGGGTCGCCGGCCACGCGCCTGAGCATCGCGATCTGGCCGACGTGCGTCAGCGCGTCGGCGATCGGGCCCTGGAAGATCTTCTCGGTCGAGGCGCCGAGCGGCGCGTCGCTCGCGAGGTACGCGTCGAGCGCCTGCAAGCCGCGATGAAAGCGCTGCACCTCGCCCTCCCACGAGCCGGGCACGGCCTCGGTCCAATGCGGCTGCCCCTGCGCGATGCGCAGGCCCCAGTCCAGCAGGTCGCCGATATGCGCGAGCACATGGAGCGGCGTGCGTGAGGACGGCGAGACCAGGAACGGGCCGAAACCGGTATCGGCCCCGCGGGTGGCCTTGCCGCCGCGGTAGGCAAGCGTGGCGAGCGTGTGCCGGAGGAATGCGCGATCGTCGATCATGGGATGACAGCTCCTTTCCCTACGCGACGCGCCCCGTGCGCGGCGCATCGAAGCGGAACGCAGACACCGGCGGCGCGCCGCTCTCGAGCAGGTCCGCGGCCAGCCGCCCGACCGCCGGCCCGAGCTTGAACCCGTGCCCCGAGCCCCCGCCCGCCACGAACGTGCGCGCGCTCCAGGGCACGCGGTCGACGACGAAATGGCCGTCGTCCGTCATCGCGTACAGGCACCCGCGATCCTCCGCGTACCACGACGCGTCGATCGCGGGCACGTGGCGCGCCACGAACGCGCGACTCGCCGCGCGGTCCTGGTCCGTGACCTCGCGCGGGCCGTCGGGGTCGGCCGGATCGCCCGGGTGGTGATGCGCGACCTTGAGCAGCCCGTCCTCGAGCGGCATGCCGTACCAGCCGGTCTCCGCCAGGTCGTGCATCCAGACCGGGAACGCCGGCGGGGCGAATCGGGCGCCTTCGGGCGGTCGGTAGTACGTCACATACTGGCGGGTCGGCTGGACAAAATCTTCGCGCCCCGGCACCAGCGCGCGAAACCAGGCGCCCGCGCAGACCAGCACGGCGTCGAACGCGAACTGGTCCCCGGAGTCCGCGAGCGTGACCCGCGCCTGTGCGGGATCCTCGTCCACGCCGGCCACGCGCGCGGGCGCCACCACAACGCCGCCCGACTCGCGCAGCGCGGCGAGCGTCGCGCGCACGGCCTCGGCGGCGCGCAGGTAGCCGCCCTGCGGATTCCACGACACGCGCTCGATCCCGTCGTACGAGAACTGCGGGAAGCGGGCCCGCGCCTCCGCCTTCGACCAGACCTCGACCGGCCAGCCGTGTTCGACCAGGTAGTTGTGCGACAGCCACTCGTGGCGCGTCTCGTCCCACGCGGCCGCGAGCGCGAGCACGCCGGTCTCGACGTACAGGGGCCGCGCCCAACCGGCCTCGAGCGCGCGCCAGCGCTCGCGCGCCT
Organism: Candidatus Eiseniibacteriota bacterium; assembly: GCA_040005445.1. GTDB lineage: Bacteria > Eisenbacteria > RBG-16-71-46 > RBG-16-71-46 > DASYSL01 > JANPEF01. The sequence goes on along the minus strand of JBDTYW010000032.1, from coordinate 6,454 downwards.
CGGCCACGAGCGGCACGTAGAGCGGGCACTCGCCGCCGTACTCGAAGCGCAGTGCCTTCGAGCGGTCGGTACTCGCCGCGTCGTCTGTCGGCGGCAGGGCGCGATCGAAGACGGTCACCCTGTGGCCGCGCCGCGCCAGCTCGAGCGCGCTCGAGAGCCCGAAGATGCCCGCCCCCACCACGCCCACGGTCATCGTGCCCCCCGGCGTCGCCGGGCGGCGGGAGGCCCATACCCGCCGCCGCCGGGCGACTCGACGACCAGCCGGTCGCCCGCCTCGAAGCGCTGCTGGAACTTGCCGGGAAGTCCGCGCGCGCGCCCGCTCTTGCCGTCGACGCGGCGGTTACGGCCCTTCGCCCCGTCCTCCCCGCCGGCCGCGCCCCACGGCGCGAGCCGGCGGCGCTCGGAGATCACGGTCACGGTCGCCGGCACGAGCAACTCGATCTCGCGCACCAGTCCGTCGCCCCCGCGGTGCTTGCCGCGCCCGCCCGAGCCCGGGCGCAGCGCGTAACGCGTGACCCGCATCGGGAACAGGTGCTCGAACGCCTCGATCGGCGTGTTGAGCGTGTTCGTCATGTGGGCCTGCAGACCCGAGGCGCCGTTCCACGTCGGGCCCGCGCCATGACCGCCGCCGAGCGTCTCGTAGTACGCGAACGGCGAGCCGTCCTTCGCCGTGCCGCCGATCAGCACGTTGTTCATGGTGCCGTAGCTCGCGGCCGGCAACCGGCCGGGCAGCGCGCGCGCGAGCGCACCGAACAGCACGTCGGTGATGCGTTGCGAGGTCTCGACGTTGCCGCTCGAGACCGCAGCCGGGTAGCGGCAGTGGACGAGCGAGCCCTCGGGCGCGACCACGGTGAGCGGGCGCAGGCAGCCCGCATTGGTCGGCAGGTCACGCCCCGCGAGACAGCGGAACGCATACAACACCGCCGACAGCGTGATCGAGTAGACCGCGTTGAGCGGCCCCTCGACCTGCGCCGCGGTGCCCGCGAAGTCGATCGTCGCGCGGCCGCCGCGCACCGAGATCGCGACCCGGATCGGGATCGGGGGCCCGCCGTGGCCCGCGTCGTCGAGGTGATCGGTGAACGCGTAGCGCCCCGGCCGGATCGTGGCCAGCACGGCCTGCACCCCGCGCTCGGCGTAGTCGAGCAGGTGACCGCAGTACGCGCTCAGCTCGTCCGGACCACTGCGGGCCGCGAGCTCGACCAGGCGCCGCGCGCCGGCATGCGCCGCACCGAGCTGGGCCTCGAGATCCGCCTGGCGCTCGAGCGGCGTGCGCACGTTCGCGCAGATCAGCCGCCACAGGTCGGACTGGACGGCACCCGCGCGCACGATCTTCACGGGCGGAATGCGCACGCCCTCCTGCACCATCTCGGTCGAGAGCGGCAGGGAGCCCGGGCTCATGCCCCCGACGTCGGCGTGGTGCGCGCGGTTCGCTACGTAGAAGCGCGCGCGCCGCTCGCCCGGCAGGAACACGGGCGCGACCAGCGTGATGTCGGGCAGGTGGGTGCCGCCCTCGTAGGGATCGTTGACGAGGACCGCGTCGCCGCGCTCGAGCGGACCGCGGCGAAGCGCGGCGGCGACCGACAGAGGCATCGAGCCGAGGTGGACCGGGATGTGCGCCGCCTGCGCCACCATGTTGCCCGCGTGGTCGAACACCGCGCACGAATAGTCGCGGCGCTCCTTGATGTTCGCGGACGAGGCCGACCGCCCAAGCGCGGCGCCCATCTCCTCGGCGCAGGCTGCCAGCAGGTGTTGGTAGATCGAGAGCCGGACCGGATCGTAGCGCGCTTTCATCGCCCGCCCCGCAGGAGGCGCAGGTTGCCGCGCGGGTCGAGCGCCACGGTCCACCCCGGCGGCACGAACGTGGTCGCGCCGTACTCGATCACGAGCAGGGGGCCGCGCCCGCGAAAGTCGCGCCCGAGTGCCGCGCGCTGCCACACGGGCGTCGGCCGCCGCGGGCCCTGCTCGAGCGCGGCCACCGCGTGGCGGCCGATCGCCGCGCCGGCGCCGGTCCGGCGCGGCACCGCGAATGCCGGTAGGGCCGGGCCCGGGCGGCGTAGCTCGAGCTCGACCTCGACGATCTCGATCGGCGCATCCGGCCGCGCGTAACCGAAGCGCTCCCGGTGCACGCGATCGAACGCCGCGCGCGCGTCGCGCACCGCCGACCTCGGCGTGCCGACCGGCAGGCGCAACTCGAACGACTGGCCCTGGTAGCGCAGCCCGAGTGTGACCGCCCGCCTGCCGGCGCCCTTGCCGTGTCGGCGCTCGAGTTCGCCCGCCAGGGAGGAGATCGTCGCCGCTAGCCGCGCGCGCGGCCAGGGTCTGGCGCGCTCGACCCGCACGAGCAGCGTCGCAGCGACGGAGTGCAGCGCATCTGCGCCGAGCAGGCCCCACGCCGACAGGATCCCGGCGGCGGGCGGCACCACGACCTCGCGCGCGCCGAGCGCGGCTGCGAGTTCGCACGCAGAAAGCGGTCCCGCGCCGCCGAACGCGACCAGCGCGGCCTGGCGCACGTCGTGCCCGCGCTCGACCGAGATCGCGCGCAGCGCGCGCTCGATCGTGGCATTCGCGACAAGGACCACCCCGCGCGCCGCGCCGAGCGCGTCGGTGCCGAGTTCCCGGCCGAGCGCCGCCAGCGCGCGCTGCGCCGCGGCCGGATCGAGCGCCATCGCGCCGCCGAGGAACTGCGCGGGCACGATGCGGCCGAGCACGACCATCGCGTCGGTGACGGTCGCGGGACCGCCCTTGCCGTAGCACGCGGGACCGGGATCGGCGCCGGCGGACTGCGGTCCCACGACCAGCGCGCCGCCGGCGTCGACGCGCGCGATCGAGCCGCCGCCGGCCCCGACCGTGTGCACGTCGAGGATCGGGACCGCGAGCGGGACGCCCGCGATCTCGGTCTCGCGCGTGGCGAGCAGGCGACCCGGCACGAGCGCGACGTCGGTCGACGTGCCGCCGATGTCGAGCGTGAGCAGCATCTCGATCCCGGCGGCCTTGCCGAGTCGCCGCGCACCGAGCACGCCGCCGGCCGGCCCCGAGAGCACGGTCGTGACGGGCGCGCGCGCGGCGTCGCGCGCGGGTGCCGCGCCGCCGTTCGACTGCATGATGCGCAGGACATGCGCGCGCGGGCGCGCGAGGCGCGCGAGGTAGCGCGTGACCAGCGGCGCGACGTAGGCGTCGGCGGTCGTGGTCGAGAGGCGCTCGACCTCCCGGTGCACGGCGGCGACCTCGCTCGAGAGCGACACCGGCACGCCCGGCAGCGCGCGCACCAGCGCGGCGCGCATGCGGCGCTCGTGCGCGGAGTTCGCGTAGGCATGGAGGAAGCCGACCGCGACCGCCTCGGGCCGCAGGCGCGCCACGGCGCGCACCACGCGCGCGGTCTCGCCGGGTGTGAGGCGCGTCAGCGTCTCGCCGCGCGGGCCCGTGCGCTCCACGGCGCCGACGATCGCGCGCCGCTCGACCAGCGGCATGGGCGCGGCCGGGGCGAGTGCGTAGAGCTCGGGGCGATGCTGGCGCCCGATCGCGAGCACGTCCTCGAATCCCTTCGTGGTCACGAGCGCGATGCGCGCACCCCGGCGCGAGAGCAGGGCATTGGTCGCCACCGTGAAGCCGTGCGCCACGTCCCACGGGCGCGTGGCCGCGACATCCACCCCGGCGGCGAGCAGGCGTCGCGCGGCGATGGCGAGACCCTGGTGGAACGCGCGTGCCGGGTCCTCGGGCGTCGACGGCACCTTGAACACGAGCGTCTCCCGTCCCCAGGCGACCAGGAAGTCCGTGAACGTGCCGCCGGTGTCGATCCCGATCCGGACCGACGGCCGCGCGGGCTTCACGGCCCGGGCTCCGGCGGCATTGGCTGCGAGTGCCGGCTGCGCGAGCGCCGCGCCAGGAAGCGGGTGGCCGCGAACGCGAGCGCCGCGATGATCGCCGTGGCGTAGACCCAGGTCGGCAGGCGCACGGCGTGCCCGACCCAGGCGAGCGCGAAGTAGTAGGGCAGGCAGCCCAGGAAGATCGCGAGCGCGAACTTCCAGCGCGAATACGCGCCGGCGGCCGCGACCAGCCGCAGAGGCCCCGCGCCCAGCGGCGTGGCGTAGATCACGAACAGCGTCCAGAACGTGGCGTGCGAGGAGCCCGCGAGCGCGACCTCGATGCGGTCGCGCAGGCGGACGATCCAGCCCGGCAGGCCGCTCGGCCGCGTCACGATCCAGCGTACGATCGCGTACTGTGCGAGCGAACCGAGCGTGGTGCCGAGCGCCCCGACGACCGCGGCGAAGACCGGATCATGACGCGAGCCGAAGTACGCCACGTAGACGGTTGAGGCCAGCGGCAGGAACATGGCGTCGACGAACAGGTAGAGGAAGAAGAACCAGCCCTGGTCGAAGATCGGCGGGAACGGGCTCACGCCGGGGCGCCGGGGTCGAGGGCGAGCACGGCCTCGAGCGTCGCCTCATCGAGCTGGGGGATTCTGAGCACGACGACCGTCATGTCGTCCTCGAGGTCGTCCGTGCCGGTGAAGTCGCGCACGTCGTCCTTGATCGCGATCGCAATCTCCTCGGCCGACAGGCCGCGATCGAGCCGGCGCAGGAGGTCGATCAGGCGGGGCTCGTCGTAGAACTCCCCCTCGGGCGAGCGCGCCTCGGTCACGCCGTCAGTGTAGAGCACGAGGCGGTCCCCCGGTTCGAGCCGGACCATGGCCTCCTCGAGCACCGGCTCCTCGAACACCCCGAGCAGCAGGCCGCCGCGCGTGAGCGGCTCGATCTCGCCCTGACAGCGCATCAGGAGGGGCGGGTTGTGGCCGGCATTCGTGTAGTGCAGCTCGAGCGTCTCGCGGTCGAGACGCCCGAGGAAGCAGGTCGCGAACATGCCCGACTCCCCGCGCGCGAGCATCAGCCGGTTGACGCGCTCGAGCATGTCGTTCGCCAGGCGGCCCTCGCCGGCCTGGGTGCGCAGGGAGGCCTGCATCATGCTCATCACCAGCGCCGCCGGGACGCCCTTGCCGGAGACGTCGGCGATCGCGGCGAGGATGCCGCCGTCGACCGCGACCACGTCGAAATAGTCTCCGCCGACCTGCTTCGAAGACTGGTTCGTGCCGAAGATCTCGAGATTGTTCCAGCGCGGGAACGTCGTCGGGAGGTAGCGGGACTGGATCTGCCGCGCGAGCGTCAGTTCCTCTTCCAGCGCGACGCGGCGCACGTTCTCGGCATAGAGCGAGGCCGTGCGGATGGCCGCGCCGGTCTGGTTCGCGAGGGTTTCGAGCAGGACCACGTCCTCGCGCGAGAACCGTCCGCCGGTAAGCTTGGGACCGAGCAGCATCGCGCCCAGCGCCTCGTCGCGGTGCCGGACGGGCACGACCAGCATGTAGCCCTGTCCGTTCGCGCCCTGGGCAAAGCGCGCGGCGTCCTCCGAAAAGTGGGCCGGGCATCCGTCGACGAGCTGGCTGCTGAGCTGGGGCGTGCGCCCCAGCGCCCCGGGCGGCAGGACCTGGGCGAGCGCCAGCAGCGCCGAATCGGTCGCGGCGCCGCCCCGCGGCACGCGCTCGTACGTGGCGGCCGGAGTGAAGCGCTCGCCCGTACGCGTGAGCAGCGTCGCGCGCTCGAGCAGGAGCGACTCCCCCACCGCCGAGGTCAGCCGCCCGCCGAGCGTCACGAGGTCGAGCTCGGTCACGATGTCGCGCGAGAGGTTCTGGATTACGGTGCGGCCCTCGCGCTGATCGCGCGAGAGGAAGCCCTCGACCACCTCCTCGACCCGCGCGACGGCGGGCGAGAGCGCGGAGACCAGCACCAGGAGCAGCAGCGGCTGCACGAGCAGCGGGTTGATCCCCGACCAGGTCGCGGCGTAGCGGGTGACCACCGACGACAGCGCGAGATAGGCGAGGATCAGCCCAAGCGCGGGCAGGAGGAACAGGATGCTGCGGCGCACGAGGAAGCCTGCGTCGAGGAAGCGGTAGCGCACGATCGCGTACGCGATTCCGCCGGATCCGAACGCGAGCGCGATCACCAGCAGGGCCGAGCGCAAGGTCTGTCCGGTCTGCCCTCCCACGCCGAACACCACCGGCAGCGGCACGGCCAGCGAGTAGAGGACGAGGCAGGCGCCGAGCCCGAGCGAGATCGCGCGCAGCTGGTCGCGCAGGCGCGGGCTCGTGACCTCGCTGAGGCGCACGCCCAGCACGATCAGCGTGACCACCACGTACGCGAGGTTGACCAGCGAGAACAACACGGTGTGCGCGTCGTAGAGCAGGCTGAGCGCGACCCGCACCGTCCCGAGCACGGGCGAGGCCCAGCCCGAGCGCGCGGCCACGTCGGGGATCCAGAAGGTTTCGTTGGTGACGCGGGCGGCCCAGGTCAGCATCAAGTGGAACAGGTAGGGCGTGAACACCAGCACTTCGAACAGCGGGATGCGGCGGAACCAGCGCGGCTCGCGGGGAAACACCAGGACGAACAGAAGCAGTGCCGGGAAGAAG
>JBDTYW010000031.1:0-11617 GCA_040005445.1 Candidatus Eiseniibacteriota bacterium | reverse complement strand
GCACGTTGAGCAGCCGCCACGCGATCGGCGACTGCACCGCGCGGCCGCTGTCGGCGTCGAGGAAGCTCTGGTACAGGCGGGGCTTCGCGGCCTGGTACCCGCCGACGCTCGCGAGCGCAAAGCCGGCATAGCGGTTCGACTGGAATTCGCGCACCGGGAAGACGCGGAATTCGCCCTGCTTCTTCTGCGCGACCAGGTAGTCGATGACGTCGTCGCGTTCGGCCGCCGCGGTCAGCACCGTCGGGGACCCGAGCACGTCCTGCATCAGGCGCGTGTCGATGGGCAGCAGGTCGAACATGGTGACGACGCCCACGATCGCGATCGCGATTCCGGGCTTGATCCACGAGCGCAGCGTCGCGAACAGCGCGCCAAGCCCGACCAGCGCGAGGAAGCTGACGCGCAGCAGGTCCGACGCCATGGCGCGATATCCGGCGTCGATCGCCGGGGGCGTCATTCCTGGGCGGCCCGCCTGCGCCGCCGCGGCGTAGGCGCCCCGCCAGGCATCGCCCACCAGCCCCGAGAGCAGGCCGAGCGCGACCAGCGCGAGCAGCCCGCCGGTCCATCGCAGCATGCGCGTGCGCCGCGCCGGGTCGGCGGCGGCCTCCGCGACCGCGGTCAGGCCGAGCGCCGCGAGCACCGCGACCGCGAGTTGGAGCAGGATCAGGATCATCACCGGCACGCGGAACTTGTCGAAGTACGGCAGGTGCTCGAACAGGAAATTGTAGAGCGCGCTGTGCTTGCCGAGCGAGACCAGGAGCGCGAACAGGGCGAGCACGAGCAGGAAGGACACTTCGAATCGGCGCTTGCCCGCGGCGACCGCGAGGAAAGCGCAGGCGAGGATCAGAAGGCCCATGTAGTTCGGGAAGTCGGTGAACGGCATCGAGCCCCAGTAGGTCGCGCCTCCGAACCCGAGCGCGCCGGGCACGAGGAACGTCAGCATCTCGATCGGGCCGAGCGACCAGCTCGTCGCGTACTGGTAGTTCAGGCCGCCGGTCGCGGAGGCGCCGCGGATCGAGTACTGCGCGTACTCGCGGATCGGCAGCGCGAAGAACGCCGACAACGCGAAGCCGAGCGCCATCGCGACGCCGAGCTGGAACACGCGCCCGCCCGCCGCGCGCGCCCCGCCCGGGGACGCCGCGCGGCGGCCGAATTCGAACAGGGACAAAAGGCCGATCGCCAGCCAGCCGTAATAGGCGATCTGGACGTGCCCGCGCAGGAGCTGGAAGCCGACCAGGAGGGCGAGCGTCGCCGAGTCGCTCCACCGGCCGTCGCGCCAGAGGCGGGAGGCGAAGAACAGCATCCACGGCAGGTAGGCCTCGTTGACCATCTGGCTGCCATGGCCGTGGGCGCCGTTCGCGACCAGGTTGGGCGTCGCCATGAACGCGACACCGGCCACGATCGCGGCGGCCGGCGAGGCTCCCCAGTGGCGCGCCAGCAGGTACGTGCCGAGCCCGGCCAGGAAGTAATAGAGAAGCATCCACGACAGGTTCGGCAGCGGCAGGACCTTCTGCACGAGCGCGACCGGCCAATCGGGCGGATAGATCAGCGGGTTGTAGGCCCCCGAGGCGAACGAGGGCAGGCCCGTGAACACGTAGGGATTCCACAGCGGATACTGCCCGGCCTTGAGCGCCTGCTCCCCGATGCGCACGAAGCCGAGCGGCGCAGTGGTGTCGGGCGAGACGAACGTCTGCCCCCCGAACACGAGCGCGCGGAAAACGATGCACAGGACGATCAGGAACGCGAGGCTGGCCCACAGCAACGCGTGGTTCTTCGTCGGCGCGGCGGGCCCCCGCTTGGGGGCGGCGCTCTTGCTGCCTTCGGATCGGCGGCTCATCGGTCCTCGACGTCCTCCTGGAACGGGGCCATGTCGGCGGCCGTCACCTCGCCCTGCGTCTGTTTCGCGGTCAGCGCCGCGCGGAGTAATGAATCGAGCCTCTCTGCGAGCTGGTCCCAGTCATGGGCCTGTGCGCGCGCGCGTACGGCTTGCGGATCGCCCGGTCGGGCCAGGGCCGCGCGCACCGCCCGCTCGAACGCCTCCGGCGTCTCTGCGAACGAAAGCCCCGCCCCGTCGGCGGACACGTCGGCGATGGGCGAGGCGACGATGGGCCGCCCGGCGGCCCAATACTGGTACAGCTTGTTCGGGTTGATCCCCACGGTGTAGGGATCCCCGGCACGAAACGGAATCAGCGCCACGTCGAGCGCGGACAGCACGGCCGGCACCTGCTCGTACGGCACTTCTCCCACCACGTGGGCGTGCGGGGCGAGCCGCAGGCACGCCACCTCGGCGCCGGTCTCCCTGGGCAGCGGTCCGGCGACCACGAGCTCGAAGCCGCCGCAGCGCGCCAAGTGTTCGAGCACGGCGAAGTCGAGAAAGTGGCTGACCTTGCCGACGTAGCCGACACGAGGCCGCGCGATGCGCGCGATCGCCTCGGGCACGGAGCCCTCGGGTTGCGCGAAGCGCGCGAACTCGACGCCGTTGCCGAGCAGCACGACCGGTTGCGTCCCCCGCGCGCGCAGCTCGCGCGCGTAGTGCGCGCTCACAGCGAGCACGACGTCGGCGCGATCGAGCGCGCGGTCCAGGTAGGCCCGGGACCACGCCGGCACCCCCGCGAACTGCAGCGGGTGATCATTGAAGTCGTAGCATACCAGCCGTGGAGAGGCCCGGGAAAGGGCCTTGGCCGCATAGACATTCGACACGAACGCCACGTCCACGGCGCCCACGCCGGCCGCGGATAGCACGCGTCCCACGGCTTGCGCGGCCAGGGTCTCGAGCGCCGCCCGGACCGGCGGCAGTTCGATCGCGGCATTGTAGAGCGGCTGCCCGGTGTTGGGCTTGAGGAACGGGACGGTGTGGATCGTGACGCCGCCCTCGTGCCGCGCCTGCCAGGCGTTGCCCCGCCCGGCGGCGACGGGCTCGAGGTAGTGCACCGCCCACCCGCGCTCGGCGAGGCGTGAGAGCAGGAACTGCTTGCGCGTGCGGAAGTATCCCCACGCCACCTCGGCGAACGCGACCAGCGTGCACGACGCGGGCGCGGTCATACGCCGTCCGCGGCCCGCGCCGCTCGTCCGCCCGGCTTCACGAAGTCCCTGAGCCACAGCTCGAGGTGGATCCAGCGCCAGACCTGCAGGCCGATCGCGCGCCGGCCCGCCAGGTAGTCCTCGAGTTCGCGCGTGAGCGTGGCGCGGTCGAGATAGGGCCGGCTCGCCGCGTCCGGGGCGAGCAGCAGCTCGCGCACGCGCGGCGCCTCGCGGCCGCGCAGCCAGAGGTCGGTCGGCGTCTCGTAGCCCTTCTTGTCGCGGCGGGCGGCGACCGCCGGCGGCAGGCGATCCCCCATCGCGCGGCGCAGGATCGCCTTCGTGGTCACGCCCTCGATGCGCGGCTCGGGCTCGAGCGCGAACACGAACTCGGCGAGCCGGTAGTCGAGGAACGGCAGGCGAGTCTCGATCGAGAACGCCATCGAGTTGCGGTCCTCGTAGCGCAGCAACGAGGGCAGGAAGCGCGCCGTCATGTCCCACGCCAGCTGGTTCGACAGCACCCCGCCGAAGTGGCGCGGCGGCCGCGGTTCCTCCGCCCGCAGGCCGCGCAGCGCCTCGCCCAGCACGCGGTCCTTGCCCTGGCCGAACGTGCGCCGCCCCCACTCGAAGAACCGGGGGGGCAGCATCGGCCGCGCGACCTTCGCCGCGGTCTCCACGAAACCGATGCCCTGCCCGCTCGCGACGCCCCAGAACGTCCGTGCGAAGAGCGGCCACGCGCCGCGCGCGAGCAGGTCGGCCATGTACGGAAAGTAGTAGCGGTGATAGCCGCCGAGCAGCTCGTCGCCGCCCTGGCCGTCGAGCAGCACCTTCATGCCGGCGCCCCCGCCGCGGCCCGCGAGCTTCATGACGTGCCACTGGCTGTAGAGCCCGGGCCCGGCCGTGGGCTCCTCCTGGTGCCACGCAAGTTCCGAGAGCGTCTGCCACAGGTCGCGGCCGTCCGGCACGACGACAGCGGGAACCGCGCCGGCGGCGCGCGCGGCAACGTCCATGAACGGGCGCTCGTCGAACGCCGCGCCCTCGTCGTAGGCGACCGAGAACGTGCGCATTGGGTGCGCGAGCTGCGCGCCCGCGGTCACCACGATCGAGGTCGAGTCGAGCCCGCCCGAGAGGCAGGTGCCGACCGGGACGTCGGCGCGCAGCCGCAGGCGGACGGCATCCTCGAACAGCTCGCGAAAACGCTCCGCCGCCTCGGCGGGCGCGAGCCGTTCGCGGCGCGCAGGATCGAGGTTCCACCAGCGCCGCGTGCGCACCGTACCCGGTCGCCCCGGCGCTCCCTGCTCGGCGGTCAGGCAGTGCCCCGCGGGGAGTTGCAGCACGCCCTCGAAGAACGTCTCGGCGGTGTGGTCCACCCAGTCGCGCGCGACCAGGTCGTAGATCGCCTCGGCGCGCGGCACGCGCGCGCCCGCGAGCACGATCGGCTTGAGCTCGGAGGCGAACGCCAGCCGCCCCCCGTCGACGCGATAGTAGAACGGCTTGATGCCGAAGCGATCGCGCGCGGCGAACAGGCGGCGATCCTTCGCGTCCCAAATCGCGAGCCCCCACATCCCGTTCAGGCGCGGCAGCATGTCCTCGCCCCAGACCGCCCACGCCGCGAGCAGCACCTCGGTGTCGCTGCCGGTCGCGAACGTGGCGCCATGCGCCTTGAGTTCCGCGCGCAGCTCCACGTAGTTGTAGATCTCGCCGTTGAACACGATCCAGAAGCGGCGGGCCGGATCGCACATCGGCTGGTGCCCGGCGGGCGAGAGATCGAGGATCGCGAGCCGGCGGAACGCGAAGCCGAACGCGCCCGGGGCGTCCCCCGGCGGCGACTCGCGCGCCGGCGAGTAGGCGAGCTGAGCGTCGAACGTTTCGTCGCTGGTCGCCGCGCCGCCGAACAGGCGACGCGCGCCGTCGAGGCCCTCGTGCAGGAACCCCTCGTCGTCCGGGCCCCGCCACGGCATGCGATCGCCCATCGCGCGCAGCGCCACGGGGGTGATCGGTGCGGCCGAGGCGTCGAGGCGCAGGAGCCCGGCGATGCCGCACATGTCAGAGCGTCTCCGTCGCCGACGGCACGGGCGCGGGCGGCAGCGGCGCGGCGTCGGTCGTGAGCGGCCCGTCGAGCGCGGGCTGGGGCGCGATGCGGCGGGCGAGAAACGCCGCGAGCGCGGCATAGAGCACGAACACAAGCGCGCGCAGCGCCACCCCGAGCGCGTAGCGCCCGGAAGACTCGAGCGCGGCCGCACCGGCGCTCGCGAGCGCCCACGCGCCGAGCGCAAGCCCGAACAGGCTGAGCGAGCGCTGCCCGCAGTGCGGGAACGGGTGCACGCGCTGCGAGAACACGTAGAGCAGGATCGCCGAGCTGACGAACCCGGCGAGCGTCGCGATCGCCACGCCCTCGAGGCGAAGCGGCCCGACCAGGAGCCGGGCCAGGGCGATCGTCACGACCGCGGCGCTGAGCGCCGCCCACACCTGGAACTCCGTCCGCTTCGCCAGGTTCGCTCCGATTCCCGCGACGCCGTAGCCGCCGTAGGCCACGACGCCGAAGGTCAGCAGCGCGCCAGGGACGGCGGCGCCGAGGTACGACGTCGGCACGATCCAGCGCAGCGCCTCGGGGGCGGCAAGGCCGAGCAGCAGCGCGAGCCCCGACGCGACGGCGGCGTAGATCGTGAGCACGCGCGCGAACAGGCGGCCCGCATGCGGCTCGTGCGCGTGCGCGTAGGCAAATGGTCCCCATGCCAGCTGGAACGCCGAGATCACGAGCATCATGAGCGTGCCGAGCTTGACCGCGACTGCGTAGACCCCGACCGCGGCCAGATCGGTGTAGCGCACGAGGAACCAGCGGTCGGCGTACGAGATCGCCCAGAACGCGACCGATGCCGGCACGAGCGGCACGCCGAAAGCGAGCATGGCGCGCAGCAGGTCGGGGCGGAAGCGGCGCACGAACGAGTGCCGGATCAGGACCAGGCCGACCACGAACGCGATCGCATCCCCCACGAGCCGCGCGTAGAACACGCCGCTGACCTCGCGGTGCATCCCGACCACGAACAGGATCGACAGGCCCGCCACCGCCACCGTGTCGAGCACATTGAGCGCGATGAATTTCCAAGGCTGAAAGGTGACGCGCAGGACGTCGTTCTGGAAGAACACGAACACCGTGAACGGCAGCGACATCGCCGCGATGCGCACGTACTTGACGTAATCGGGCGAGGCAAGCACGAGGCTCGACAACCACGGGGCCAGGAGCCACAGCAGCGCCGCCGAGCCGAGCGCGAGCCCGAGCCGCCACACCGCAAGCGTGGTCACCAGCGTGCGGCGCTCCTCGCGGTCGGATTGCTCGTAGAAGAATCGCGCCAGCGCGACGTCGGTGCCCATCACGATCAGGAACGCGGCGATCGAGGTCACGAGCGCCAGCACGTCGATCACGCCGTATTCCGCCGGGCTGAACACGCGCGTGAAGATCGGCACGAGCAACATCTGGAGCCCGCGCCCGACGGCCTGGCCGAGCCCGTAGACGACCGACTCCCGGGTCAGCTTGCGCAGGGTGCCCTGGCTCAAGCCGGCTTCCGGCCCGCGCGCACGCGCGCCCGTTCCGCGGGCGTCCGGTAGAGCCCGTTTTCGACGCCGCAGAACGGGCACGGCCAGGCCTCGGGAGGCGGCTCGGGCGGGGTGACGATTGATTGCTCGCCGCACGAGCGGCAGACGTGCGTCACCCGCCTCAGCCCGACCCGGTCGACGTGCCGGAACCGGCAGACGAAGTTCGCGTCGCGGAACAGGTCGAGGCCGGTCCAGCGCTTGATCGCCCCCAGCCCGGAGATGAACGCCGCCTGCAAGGGCTGCGTGCGCGGGTCGTTCAGCCATGAGAACCCGGCCGGGACGAGCGCGAAGCCCTCGAGCACGAACCCGCGCTCGTAGAACAGGGAGACGAGCGAGGTGAAGTCGAAGCGCTGCTGGTGCTCGATGCGCTTCCTGAACTTCATCAGCGCGTACTTCGCGAAGTAGCCGGCGAAGCGGTAGAAGCGATCGTCGAACGCCGACGCGCGCGGCACCGACACGTAGAGCAACCCGCCGGGCGCGAGCACGCGCAGGCATTCGTCGGCACAGGCCGAAAGCTCGGTGATGTGCTCGAACACATAATGGACGAGCAGCGCATCGTAGACGTGGTCCCGGATCGGCAGGCGCGCAAGGTCGCCGCGGAACCAGTTCACGCCGCGCTGCCAGGGCCTTGCGGGCCGGATCGGAAGCACGTCGAAGCCGTCGATCCGGAGCTCCGGCGTCTCCGCGTAGTTCCACGATCCCGGACCGCAACCGGCGTCGAGCACGCGGCTGCCGGCGGGCAGCTCGGCGGTGATCTCGCGCAGGAACACGCGCACGCCGTTCGGGCCCACGACCGGCTTCTGGACCCAGTTCGTCTCGCTCACGCCTGTTCCCTCCGCGGGACGAATCCCGAGTCTCCGGGCGCGATGCCGCGCCCGTGATCGAACCATGCCTGCCATGCCGCCCGGAACGCGGGCAGTCCGCCGCCGCGCGCCGCCCACGCCGCGCTCTGGGCGAGCAGCAGGACCGGATACGCCACCGGCCAGGTCCAGCGCGCCAGGCCGCGGGCATGGCGCCCGGCGAGCCTCAAACCGGCGCGCGTGCGGTGATAGGCCTTGAACGGGCTCGCCGCGCCGCTCGAACCCGAGACCCGGTGCCGCAGCACGGCGCGCGGAGCATAAAGGCAGGCGAAGCCCGCGGCCCGAGCCCTCAGGCACCAGTCCGCGTCCTCGCCGTACAAATAATAGCGCTCGTCCAGGCCGCCGATCGCCTCGAGACACGCGCGCGTCGCGTAGAGCGCTGCGCCGGTCAGGTAGCCCGCGGGCTCGGCTTCGCCCAGAGGCCGTGTTCCGGCCGGGTCCCAACGCCGCCCGAGTCCCCGGTGCGCGCTCCAGCCGAGCGCGGGCCAGAAGTCGCCGCCGGCGGACCAGATCCGCGCGCCGTCCCACGACAGGATCGTCGGGCCGAACAGCCCGCCCTCCGGGTGGGCGTCCACGGCCGAGAGCAGTTCCGCGAGCGCGTCGGGTTCGAGCGCCGTGTCGTTGTTGAGCAGCAGGACGCCGTCGGCGCCCTCCGCCCGCGCGAGCGCGAGGCCCGCATTATTGCCTCCCGCCCAGCGCAGGTTCGCGCCGGTGTCATGGAAGCGCACCTCGGGAAAGCGTGCGGGCAGAGTCTCGAGGCTGCCATCCGTCGAGCCGTTGTCGACCACCAGCCGCGTCCAGTCGACACCCTCGGGCACGCGCACCGCACGCAGCGACTCGAGACAGAGCGTGGTGTCCGGGGCTCCGTTCCAGTTGAGCACGATCGTCCAGACCGAGCGGCGGACCGGCGGGCGCGGCGCTCCCTCGACCGCCACGTCAGGCGATCCAGGAGTCGGGCGCCTGCGGCAGCGGCTGGACGCCGACCCGGCGCACCCCCGCCCACGCATGCGCCGCCTGGAGCACGAAAGCGAGCCACAGCGCGAGCGCAAGCGCCAGCGCCGCCACGCCCGCCACGCCCGCGGCGACCGCGTACGCCCACCAGAAGTCGAGCGCCCGCGTCAGCCCCTGGACTTCGCCCGGCGCGACCGCCAGCCGCTCGCCCTCGACGCTCGAGATGCCCCTGCCGGGATCGCCGGGCGGGGCCCCGATGGCCGTCTGCGGCGTCAGCTTCGGCCCCTGCCCGGCGACAAACAGCGCGGCGTTTCTCCGCGCCATGCGCCAGTGCGCGGCGATCGGCGAGCGCCACGGATTGAAGTGGCTCTCCGCCATGAACGACGGATCGTCGAGCGCGCGCGTGTACGGGTAGTCGCCGGCTTCGCGCATCTCGGCGCCAAAGTACACCGCCACGCCGCCGAGCGTGACCAGCAGCCCGGCGGTCGCGAGCGCGCCGACCACCACGCGCCGCCCGCGCCCGCCCCACGGCTCCTGGGCGTGTCCCGCGGCCACCAGAAGGAGCGCGAGCGGCACCAGCGGCACGAGGTAGCGCGGACCCCACGAGCCGTCGCCCGCCCAGTGCTCGAACGTGGCGTAGACCAGCAGCATGACGACGCACGCGGCGAGGATTCCCCAGGCCGCCGCGCCGAGTCGGCGCACGGCCGCCGGGGCGGCGATCGGGACCAGCACGACGAGCGGGGCAAACCACACGATGCCCTTGCCGCTCGAGAGCAGGAGCCCGTACAGGCCGACGAACAGCGGGGTCGAGAACGCGGCCGCGGTCGCCTGGCGTCCGTAGCCGGTGCCGAACGGGATGCCGGTGCGCGCAATGTTATAGAGCAGCGCGAGCGCCAGGCAGAGCAGGACCGCCAGCACGCCCGGCAGCGCCGCGCGCGTGCGCCTGAGCGACGGCACGAATGGCAACGCGAGCAGCAGCACGGCCGGCGCCATGGCGTACTTGACGAGCACGACCCCGCCCCACGCGAGCCCGGCGAGCAGCGCGTGGCGCGACGCGCCGGCGGCCTTGAAGCGCAGCGCGCCATAAAGGCCGGCGGCCAGCCCGAGCGCGAGCAGCGGCTCGGTCAGGAAACTCTTGGCGTACACCCACAGGGGGGTGGCGAGCAGCGAGGCCAGGGTCCAGAACAGCGCGCCGCGCGCGGACGTCCCGACCTCGAGGAACAGGAGGAACAGGAACGCGCCGAGCAGCCCGCCGACGAACGCGTTGAGCAGCGCGGTCACCGCGCGCGTCACCAGCTCGCGCTTCGCCGGGGCGAACGGCAGCGCGGCCACGCGGCCGAGCCCGTAGAACGGCGCCGCGGCGAGCGCCTGCCCGATGCCGGCCTTGGGATAGAGCCGCCCGTCGGGACCGCGCTCGGCGTTGCCCGCATCGACCCACACCGTGCCGCGCGTGACCAGCGACTCGGTGAGGCGGTACATCGTGTATTCGTCGCTCGAGGTGATGCGCCCGCCTGCGGTCGCGAGGAACAGCAGCGTGAGCGCCACGCCGACGCGCAGCGCCGCCGCGGGCGCGTGCAGGGCGCGCGGGTCGACCCTCATCGCGCGCTCCCGGTAATCCGCGCCGGGCGCGCCTCGGCGATCAGCGCCTCGAGGCCGTCGACGACCGCGCCCCACGAGAAGCGTTCGGCCGCGCGCGCGACGCCGGCCTCGAGCGGCGCGCGGCCGCCCTGGTCGTAGAAGCGCACGATCGCGTCGGCGAGCGCTGCCGGATCCTCCGGCGGCACGAGGAAGCCGGTGATGCCCTCCTCGACCACTTCGGGGAGTCCGCCGACCGCGGTCGAGATCACCGGGCAGCCGCCGGCGTAGGCCACCAGCACGACGCCGCTCTGGGTCGCCGAGCGGTACGGCAGCACGACGCAGTCCGCGGCCGCGACCAGGTCGCCGACCTCCTCGTCGGCGACATAGCGATCGTAGACGCGCACCCGCTCGCCGAGCCCGAGCGCCTCGATCCGCGCCCGGATCGGCGCGACCGGCTCGTAGAACTCCCCCGCCACGACCAGCGTGACGTCGCGGCGCGCGAGCACGGCGGGCATCGCCTCGATCAGCACGTCGAGGCCCTTGTAGCGGCGCACGAAGCCGAAGAACAGGAGCAGGTCGCCGTCGATCCCGACCTTCGCGCGCGCCGAGGCGCGGTCGCGGCCGGCGGCGCCGTACTG
The DNA here is from genome assembly GCA_040005445.1 of Candidatus Eiseniibacteriota bacterium. Taxonomy (GTDB): domain Bacteria; phylum Eisenbacteria; class RBG-16-71-46; order RBG-16-71-46; family DASYSL01; genus JANPEF01. The sequence continues at coordinate 981 of JBDTYW010000031.1, read as the reverse complement.
CGCGTACACCGGGTGCGGCACGCGGCGCACGGGCATGCCGGGCAGCAGGCGGCGCACGTCTTCCTCGACGGAGCGGGACATCACGAGCACGCCGTCGGTACGGTCGGTCACGAGCTGCGTGAGCAAACCGTCGAACGGCCGCTGCTCGTGCGGCACGAGGTTGTCGGCGATCATGAGCGTCACCGCGCCTCCCTGGCGCGCCCCGCGCAAGACGGGGGCGAACGCCGGACCGAAGAACGGGATCCACCACTTGTAGACCAGCGCGTCGAGCTCGAGTTCGCGCGCGCGCGCGGCCGTCCGGAACCACGACAGCGGGTTCATCGGGTCGAGCAGGCGCTGGTTCGGGACTGCAAGCGGCGCCGCCGACGGATCGACCTGGCTCTGCCCCGGGAACAGGAACGACGGATACTGCCGGAGCAGCGACAGGTAGTGCACCTCGTGCGTCTTCGCCAGTTCGCCCGCGAGCAGCGCGAGATACTGGCTGATCCCGCCGCGCAACGGGTGCGCGGGACCGAGGAGACCGATCCGCACGTGCTCAGCTCCGCGGGGCGGCGCGCGCGGGACGGCGCGCGGTCGGGCGGTCGGCGTTCCACGTCGTGACGCCCTCGTGCGTGAACGCGAACGGCACGAGCTGCGCCCCGGAGTCCTCGAGCGCGCGCGCGACCTTCGCGCGCGCGTGGGCCTTGCACAGGAACACGAAGTAGCCGCCCCCGCCCGCGCCCGGCATCTTGCCGCCGATCGCCCCCGCCCGGCGGGCACTCTCGTAGAGAGCGTCCACCGGCTCGGTGGTGATGCCGCGATCGAGCCGCTTCTTGGACAGCCAGGCCTCGTGCAGAGACTCGCCGAACGCGTCGATCTTCCCGAGCAGGAGCAGTCGCTTCATCTCGAGCGTGAGCGCCTTGAGATCGTCGAGCGCGCGCACCACCTCGCGCTCGCCGGCCTCGAAGCTGGCGCGCTGGCGCTCGATGATCTTCGCGCTCG
>JBDTYW010000030.1:0-11619 GCA_040005445.1 Candidatus Eiseniibacteriota bacterium | reverse complement strand
GTTGTGCAGCCCGCCACCGCGCACCGCGTCGGTCGTGATCTCGATGGTGTGCCGGACGCCACTGTCCTCGCCGAACTGCACCGGCGAGGTCACGATGTCGCCCAGGTTCAGGTCGAACACGTCGTCGGAAATCGTGGCCACGCCGTCGACGATGTCGTACGTCGCGAGGCGGGTCCACGGACCGGCGACGCTCGCCCCCTGGTAGACGTTGTAGCCCTGGAAGCGATAGGTCTGCGACGGATCGTCGATCTGGGAGCCGTCCCCCCAGGTCAGCACGACCTTGCGATCGAGCGCCTGGGCCGTGACGATCGGCTTGTCGGGCGGGTTCGGCAGGTCGAACTCGCGGTCGAACGCGTCCTGCGCCGACTCGTCGTAGAAGCGCAGCGCCTTGACCCCCGAGAGGCGGTCGCGGCCCTGGCCGACGATCACGGCGGTGACGACGATCTGCGTGTCGCCCGGCACCATGCGGAACGGTCCGGTCGACAGCATCAGTCGACGGTCGGCCGGGTTGGTATCGAGCCAGCCCGTGCCCTTGACCGGATCCCCCGGGTTGGTGAACGGCGTCGCCAGTCCCGTGGTCGGGTCGATCACCGGCGAGCCGTCGGGGTTCAGGCCCTTCATGTAGTTGTACGACTGGGCCGTCGCGTTCGGGTCGGTGCCGTTGATGTACTTGTTGAACGACTTGAGGCCGAGGATCTCGCCGCCGACCTTCGGGCCCTGGAAGAAGTCGAAGCCCACGGCCGGCACGCGGGCGCCGTAGACGTTGTCGGTGTTCGTCGCGTTGTAGCAGTAACCAAGCGACAGGGGCACGTCGACGCCAACGAGGTCATCGCCCGCCCCGCCGTCGTCCGGGTCGGACCAGATCGAGACGTAGGCCGAGTCGAGCGTGTTCGACCCCTTGTTGATGATCTTGTAGCTCAGGAACACCGTGTTCCCGAGCGCGCCCTGGCGGTTGAACGCGAACGCCGTGAGCTGCACCTCGACGCCCATCGGAATCGAGTTGCCGGCGTCGTTCGTGTGCCGCGACGGGTCGGCGTCGTTGAACACCGCCCACAGCGTCTGGTCGCCCGTGATGTGCGGCACGACGATGCCGGAGATGGTGTCGACCGGCGCGCCCTGCGGGCCGGCCTTGATCACCCAGGCCGCCCACCCCGTCGTGTCCTCGCGCGAGACCTTGTACACGCGGTAGTTCGGCGAATCGGGGGCCGCCGAGCCCCCGATCATGGGACCGGGCGTGAACTCCTGGCTGTACTCGGCGACGGTGACCCGGGTCTGTCCGGCCACCTTCGCGCCCAACCAGAGGCCCGCGGCATAGACACAGGTGTTTCCCGTGCCCTTGGGAAACTCGAGGCCCGAGTTCTGCGCCCCGAGGTCGTATGCGAACGATCCGATGTTCGTGACGAACATCGAGATCTGATTGGCATCGATCTTGGCGCCGGTGTCGACGACTTGCACCACCGGTGGCCGCGTGCTCTGCGCCCGCAGCGGAAGGTGGGCGTGCGCGGGTACGGCCAGGGCCAACCCGAGGGCGGCTCCCAGCATCAGCCCGACGAACGTTCGATTCATGCGAAGCCTCCTGCCTCGATCCGGAGTCGAGGGTTCGTTAGAAGCCGAGCCGGAGCCCGAAACGGACGAGACGCGGATTGCCGTACAGCAACGGATTCGTCTGCGCGAGATCATAGGTGGTCTGTCCCGCCGCGCCCTGCTGGGCGAGGAACGCCTGGCCGGCCTCGGTGTTCAACCAGTTCGTGGTCTGGGCCGAGCCCGACGATTCGTAGACCGCGACCGCGTTGCGGCGGTCGAGCAGGTTGAGCACCCACACATAGGCGTCGAAGTTCAGCGAGCCGAGCTGGAAGCCCTTGTTGAGCTTCATGTCGATGGTCGAGGTCCACGGCCCGTAGCGCGAGTTCGTGGGGCCGATCGGCACGGTCGAGACCGCCGCCAGCGTGACCTCGTCATAGACTTCCACCGGCGTGTACGGCGTGCCCGAGCCGGCCGACAGCAGCAGGTTGATGCCCGCGTTCTGCAGGATCTTGCTCCCGCCCACCGAGGGGCCCTCGCCCGGGCCGAAGCGCCAGTCGAGGTTCGCGGAGATCTTGTGGCGCTGGTCGAAATCGAGCGGCGACGACTGCTTGGGCGGGTTCGACGCCGTCCAGGCGATGTTGCGCTGCGAGTTCGACACCGAGCCCGTGCCCTGCGCATACGACAGGCTGTAGTTCATGTTGGCGGCGACGTTGTGCATCGGACGCATCGTCCAGCCGATGTCCAGGCCCTTGATGGTTGCGAAATCGCGATTGCGATAGCTCGAGAACCCGTTCGGGCTCGAGGCGATGGTCGCGATCTCGACCAGGTCCTTGACGTCCTTGTAGTACGCGGTCGCGTCGAGCCGCATGCGCTCGCCCAGTTGCTGCGCCACGCCGACTTCGTAGGCGGTCGTGCGCTCGGGCTTGAGGTTCGGATTGCCGAAGCCCACGAAGTAGCCGCCGGTGCGGATCTTGTGCTGCAGGAACTGGTAGGAGACATACAGGTCCTGCAGGTTGATCTGCTGGTAGAACTGCCCGTAGTTGACGCGCAGCAGGGTCTTGTCCGACACCGGGAACGCCACGCCTAGACGCGGCGACAGGCGCGAGTAGGTCCTGTTCGGCGTCAGGTCCGCAGCCTGCAGCGAGTCGTCCGGTGCGGGGCCGAGCGGGAACTGCTCGGAACGTAGCGCCGGCGTGTCGACGTTGATGTAGTCAAAGCGCATCCCGCCGTTGACGATCACGCCCTCGCGTTCGAACTTGTCCTGCAGGAACAGGAACCCGGTCTTCGGGTGCTTCGCCCCGTCGAGGCCGCTGTTGATTTCCTTGTCCCCGAGGACGTCGAACCCGTAGCGATCGATGTCGTTGAGGTTGCCGATCGGGTTGCCGTTCGCGTCGTACTGGATCTGGATCGGGAAGAACGCGTCATAGTAGCGCAGCGTGTGGCGCTCGCCGCCGATCCCGGCCTTGACCTGGTTGTAGCGATTGACCTGGCTCGTCCAGTCTCCCTTGACGCCCCAGTACTGCGACTTGCGCCTCAGGTAGTCGTCGAACACGTGCCCGGGCAACAGGAAGTACGGGAGGTTCGGGTCGAACTGGGGATTGCCCGAGGGCTGGCTGTAGGCCGGCAAGTTGTCGAAGAACACGCCGTCGCCGCGCTTGCGCTCGGTCAGGAAGTAGCTCACGGACGTCGAGACGAACGACTTCGGCGAGAGCGTGTAATTGAGCGTGGCGAATGCCGAGCGATTGCGATCCTGGTAGCGCGGCATGTGGTCGGAGTCGAACAGGTACGCCTGGTTGAACTCCCGCCAGTCGTCGAACGAGCCCAGCGTCCCGACCTTCAGGTTGGCCCGGTCGCTCGGCCGGAACGAGAGCTTGCCTTGCCACGTCCAGCCGGCGAGGCTGTTGTTCGGCAGGCGGCCGTCCTCGGTGCCGAGCGTGTTCTGGAACTCGGTGTTGAGGTTTGCGCCCAGGAACTTCGGCCCCCGGTCGCCCTGCCAGCGGCGCTCGCCCGAGGCGTAGAACGTGAGCTTGTCGGAGCCTGGAATCACCGGGCCGCCGATCGAGGCGTCGTACAGGTTCCAGTCGTAGCGCTTGGCGCCGACCCACGATCCCGCGCCGGCGTCGGTCACCGCCTCGAAATTGCCGAAGTATTTCGCGGCCCCCTCACGGGTCACCACGTTGACGACGCCCGAGGAGACGCGGCCGTACTCGGCATTGAAGCCGCCGGTCAAGACGACGACCTCGTCGATCGCGTTGTTCGCGATATTGGTCGTCGAGTAGCCGGTGAGCGGATCCTGCTGCGAGAACCCGTCGACGTAGTAGGCCACCTCGTTGGCGCGTCCGCCGCGCACGATCAGCGACGAAGTGTTCTGGGATTCGCGCTCGACCCCGCGCGGATCGTAGCTGCGCGCGAAGTTCACGACGCCGGTCTGCAGCGATGCCGCCTCGCGGTAGCCGCGCGTCGGCAGGTGCTGGAGGTCATCCTTGGAGAGGAAGCGCGCCGTGCCGGTGGCGTCCTTCTGGATGAGCGGCCGAGTCGACTCCACGATCACCGGGGCCTGCTGGATCGCGTCCGTGGACATCTCCAGGTTGACCTCGGTCGTGAAGTCGGGAGCGACGGAGACGTTCGTCACGACGTAGTCCGCATAGCCGATGATCCGGCCACGCACGACGTACACGCCGCTCGGAACGTTGAGGATCGCGTAATGACCCTGGTCGTCGGCGATGGCCCCGAAGCGCGTGCCGTCGAGAATCACGGTCACGCCGGGGAGCCCCGCCTTGCCCTTCTCGCGAACGACGCCGGAAATCTTGCCGGTGGTGCCCGCGACGGCTGGTAGCGCCGAAACGGCCAACACCAGCGCGACTCCCAGCACCACAAGGGCGCGAGTCCGCTGGACCAACTTGCTCATGGAAGATGTCTCCTTTTCGCCGGGGATCTGGCATACCGGCCGGGAGCAGAGCGCCGGTGCACCGATCCAACGAGCGAACGCAGGACCGAAGCGTTTGCTGGGGGAAGCCGCAAAAGGGCAGGTCGAACGGCTCGTCTTACCACCTCCATCCGTGGTTCGCGGGATTCTGGGATGCCCCGCGCGAGGCCTGGGGAGCCTCTCGAGTCCGTGCTCATGCAACGCATCGAAAGTAGGTGGCCGGTCAAGATACTGTCAACTGATATCTCGCGAAACGGCGGCTCGATCCTTTTGCCATGCAACGCGGTAGGCATGCGGACCCGCCATGAATCCGTCACCCGAGGGTGACACTCGCTCGCCCGGCGCCGTACCCGGGGAGGGTTTCATGAAAAAACGGGGAGCGCCTCCCGGCGCCCCCCGTCGCACATCCCGCTTCCGGTGACGCTAGAAGCGATACGTCATGCTGAGGTTCGAGAACGGAACCTCGCTCTTGCCAGAACCGAACCAGGCGCCTGTGAAGGCGAAATCCTGATTGAGCGTGGCATCGATGTCGAGACGGTTGCCCAGACGGAAGCCCGCGCCCAGCGCGTACTGGATCGGCGAGTCCTTGACCGTCGCGACCACGTTCGTCGTCTTGTTCTCGATCTCCAGCTTGCTCCACACCGGCTTGCCCGCGCCCATGCGGACGTGGAACCAGCTCGCCGGATGCACTTCGAGCGCGCCGAAGACCGACGGCGTGGTGTTGTACGTCACCTTGAACGGATCGCCGGCCACGCCGGGATCGGCGTAGTCGACGCTCTCGTGGTTGAGCGAGACACCGAGCACGAGCAGGTCGCTCTCGCGCATGACCCACGACTCGGCGACACCGAACTGCAGGCCCTTCACCGAGTTGTCGTAGTTGGTGTTGTTCGCCGGGGTCACCCCGTCGGTGAACTTGCTGCCACGATCCATCGTGTACCAGTTGAACACCGGGGTGAGGTAGGAGTTGTCGCTCACCGCCATCTGCACGCGCGCGTTGACCGAGAAGTCCGTGTTGCCGTTGTCCTCGAGCAATTGCTGCGTCGAGGTGTCCTCGACCTTCAGCGTGTTGTTGCGGTAGTGCACGGCGATGTCGCCCGTGTGCTCACGACCGTAGGCGTTCCAGTTGAACGACAGACCGCCCGCCGCGCCCCAGGAGTTGCGATCCTCGGCGCCGAGCGACGCGTTGACCGCGTTCATGACCTGGCGGGCATTGTTCCCGCTGATCGTCAGCGAAGCCGGCGACCACGTGTACGGAGAGACCGTGGTGGTGCCGCTCTTGACCGTCGAGCTGGCCTTGTCGACGGCGAAGCCGACGCTGCCGCCGCCGAGCTTGCTGCCCCAGAGAAGCGTGACGCCCTCGTTGCGGTTGCGATCGAACGACGAGGGGCCGTACGCCTGCGAAATGGCGTTCCGGTTCTCGTTGATCTGGATGCCCCACGTGCCGGGCAGCCACTGCATGGTGTGATACACGCCCATCGAGCGACCGCTGTTGTCGAGCGCGTTCGAACCGGCGTTGTCCTGGAAGTCAGGCAGGTCTCCACCCGAGACGTCCTTGTTGCCGAGGTTCCCGTAGACGAGGTTCTGGTAGCGAACGATCGACGACGGATAGGCGTAGACGTTGGTGTAGTCCTGGATGTAGTCGCCCTGCAAACCAAGCGACTGAACCCGCGCATCGGAAGCGAACGCAGCCGCCGGCACGAGCGTCACGAGCGCCGCCACGAGGGCGAACTTCGTGATGAGATTACGCATGTCTTCGGGACCTCCTGGACGCCCCATGATTGGGGCTAGTCCTCCATGGAAAAACCCTGTCCCGAGGAATCGAGACAAGGTACGACCTTACCCGGCCCGCTTCCCCATTTCGGGATCGGGAAGGACCTGGCAAGAGCCGGGCGCATCCTGTCCCGGAACCCGGCCCGTGTCAACCCCCCTGTGCACGGAAAATTGTGTGCCGGTAGGATTCCTCGGGATGATCTCCTAACTCATTGTGCTGCAACATGAATCAGGGGTGGGCTGGACGGGTGGATCGGGGAAGCAGGCGCCTAAGGGGAGCCCAGCCCAGGACGGACCGGAACAGTTCCGGTAAGAATTCTCCCGACCCCGGGTCGAGGCTCCCCGGCCCGACCCGCCCGTAGGCGTGTACGAGCTCGAGACCGCCGGTCGAGATCGCCACGTGGGTGACGCCACCGGCGCGCGGACCAAAGAACCACAGGTCGCCGGGAAGGATCCCCACGGCTTTCGCGGCAGGCGAGAGCGCGCTCTCGAAGCGCCGCAGGCCCCGCGTCCCCCCCGCTTTCCGGCACTGGTCCCGCGCGTCCCGCGGCAGGAACAGGCCGTGGGGCCGGGCGGCGAGTTGGACCAGGCCCGAGCAGTCCGTGCCCGCGAACGTGCGCCCCCCCCAGTGGTAGGAGACGCCCTCGAATCGCCGCGCGGTCGCCACCAGCGCCCGGCCGAGGCGGGCTGGCGCGGACCGGGTCGGCGTGGAGGGGAGCAGCGCGAGGCCGGTCTGGGCGGGCCCGAGCGGCCCGAGCGGCCCGAAGGCCCCGCCCCGGACGAGCGCCACGCGCGCGCCGAACGGGAGGGCGCCGAGGCCCGCCCCGAGTTCGATCCACGGGCGATCCACTCTCAGGTTCGCGCGCGCGCGCCAGGCGGCGACCGCGGGGCGCGCGCCAAGCGCGAGCGACCACGAGCGCATCCACCCTGCGTACCCGTCCTCGTCTCCCCGCGCGTGCAGCCAGCGCCCGTCGCGGCTGCGCCCCAGCACCCGGTAGGTCTCCCCGAACAGGCCCTGGGAGACAAGCTCGCTCGCCTGGCCCGGCCGGCGCCTGAGGTCCGCGACGGGGACGGCGACGACGCCCGCCCCCGCCAAGAGCGGGGCCGTGGGCGCCGGGAGCGTGAGCGCATCGGCGATCCGCCCGTGGATTCGTGCGCGCGCCATGTCAGCGATCGAAGCCGGGGGAGATCAGCTCGTAGCGCCCGAAGCCCTCGCGATCGGCGAACACGAAGCGCTGGTTCAGGCCGAAGTAATGCCAGATCTGGAGCGCCGGATCGTAGAAAGTGGCGGCGCGATCCTCGATCTGGTCGGGTGCGCCGTAGCGGATGTAGACCCGCCCCTGGTCGGTGCGCCAGCCCGCGCCGGTCTGGCCGGAGAAGTGGGAGTTCGCGTAGCGGACGCGGCGGAAGAAGTCGAGCATCGCCTCGTTGCGCGGACTGTCGGGGGTCGGATCCCGGCGTGCCCAAAAGTTATCCCAGGCGCGGGCGCGGGCCGAGTCGCTGTCCGCGCGGCGCAGGACCTCGTATTCCTCGCGCGTCGCGACGTTCGAGAGGATCTCGACCACGGTGAGGTAGTTCTGCCCGTGCGGCAGGTTCAGGGTCTCGATCTCGAACGTGCGCGCGGTGCGCCACTTTCGGTCGCCGTCCTTGACCTCGACCTCGAACGTGTAGGTGCCCAGGAACAGGTCCCGGACGTCCGGGCGCAGCACGAACTCCCCGCCCGGGCCAAGCGACAGCACGGTGTCGGCGCGCACGAGCTCCTCGCCGGTCTCCGAGATCACCTTGCTCCGCACCGCGTAGTTGCGCAGCGAATCGTCGCCCCGGCGATCGTAGATCGAGCCCCGCACGCACATCGCGTCGAGGCTCGCCTCGAACTTGCGAGAGGGCGCGAGCGTAAAGCTCGAGTCCGGTCCGCAGAAGCCGAACTGCAGGTCCCCGAGCCCGAGCGCACCCGGGCCGAATTCCGGCACCCGCACGCGGCCCTGCGCGCGGGACTTTCGTCCGCCGCTCAAGTCCTCGAGCGTGACGTCCACGCGGTAATCGCCGGGCGCGAGCCGGAAATCCCGGTGAAAGCGCAGGCGCCGGCCGGCTTCGCGCGTCTCGGGAAACGTCGCGACCACGACACGGTTCTCCCAGACGTCGCCTCCGGCCTGCTCGCGGCCGTTGCCCCGAAAGACCACCGTGACGCGCACTGCGGCGCCGTAGCCGGCCGGCACCTGGATGAACGAAAGCTCGGCAAGGGGCGTTTCGAAGTCGAATCCGAGCGCGGTGCCCGTGGGCGTGAGGTAGGCGTTGACGTCGGCGCCGAAGCGCGGGGAGGACTCGCTGACCAGCGGCTCGGTCGGCCCGATCTCGCCCGCGCTCACAGCGGGCGCGCGAAACGAAGCGAGCGCGAGCATCCAGAGGAGCGCCCACGCGGGCTGCTCACATCGGCCTAGAAATCCGCGAAGTCTTTGCACGAACCGAACCTAGCACAGGCCAACCGAGCGGCAAAGAGCTTGACCCTGCGCGCGCGTGACGGCCATACTCGGAGCGCTCGACCGGGCTTCATCCTGTGCCAGGAGATCGCGTGATCGCTGGACTTCGGGGTGTCGGGCGATGCCCCCTCGCGCCGGCCCGGCGCCCCCCGCTTCGAACCCTTCCATTCCATGGTGGCGATCGCCTCGTGCGCGCGCTGGCCGTCGCAGGAGCGTCCGCCCTGGCGCTCACGCTTGTCCACGCCGCTGCGTTCGCCGTGATGCCGCCCGCCTCGGGCGGGGCACTCCCGCCCGAGGTGCGCGCCGCGATCGCCCTGGGCGTCACGCGCCCGGCGGCCCGCGCCCCCGCAAAGAGCGCCGGCCCGGTGGTGGACGCGGGCGCCGCGATCCAGGGCCGCTGGAACGTGCCGGTGCTGCTGGTCGACTTTCCGGATCGGCGCGCCACGTTCCCGGCCTCGCGCTTCCAACCGCTACTGTTCGACACCACCGGTGCGATCGCCACCGGCTCCCTGGCCGACTATTACAACGAGGTCTCGGGCGGGCTGCTTGCCGTGCGCGGACAGACGTTCGGCTGGAGGACGCTGCCGGACACCGCGAACTTCTACGGAAACGACTCCTACGGACTGGCGCGGCTGGCGTTCCCCCAGAACGATGCCGGATTGGTGTACGCCGCGCTCAAGGCGTTCGACCCCGAGGTGGACTTCTCGCAGTACGACCGCAACGGCGACGGCTATGTCGATTGCGTGTTCTTCGTGCACAGCGGCGTCGGCGCCGAGGGCGCCGCGGGCGACCGCAGCCGACTGTGGTCCATCACCTCGACGCTCTCGAACGCGTGGGGACAGGTCGCGCCCTACGTGACGACCGATCCGCGTCCGGGCCACCCCGGGCAGTTCATGAAGATCGACCAGTTCTCGGTCCTGCCGGAGAGGTCCGCGATCGAGCTCAACAAGTTCACCGAGATCGGCGTCTACTGCCATGAGTTCGGCCACGACCTCGGGTGGCCGGACCTCTACGACACGTCGAACCTCGGGGGCGGCGCGAATCTCGGCCCGGGCAACTGGTGCCTGATGGCCACGGGCGCGTACGGCGGGGACAATCACACGCCCGAGCGCCCCACCCATCCGTGCGGCTGGGCGCTGTGGGACGCCGGATGGATCACGCTCGAGAACCTGGTCACCGACGGCGATCGCGCGTTCCCGCCGGTGGCCGACGCGAAGCGGGCTTACCGCCTCTGGTACCAGGGTGAGGCGTCGGACGAGTGGTTCCTGCTCGAGAACCGCCGGCAGGCCGGCTTCGACAGCACGCTCCCCGGGCACGGACTCCTGGTCTCGCGCATCCGCTCCGACGTCATGGCGCAGAGGCGACCGCTCAACACGGTCAACTCGGGCACGATTCCCGCGCTGCGGGTCGAGGAGGCCGACGGCCGCTACGACCTGAAGTTCACGATCAACCGGGGCGACGGACGGGACCCCTTCCCCGGGCTCTCGGGAGCCACCCGCTTCGCCGACGACACGGTGCCCTCGACGGCGACGTACGACGGCCGCCCGCTCAACACCTCGCTCGAGGCGATCCGGGAGGTGGGCAGCGAGGTGCGCGCCTACGTGCAGCTGCTTCCGGCGGGTTGGAGCGACCCGGTCGAGATCGGTCCGCTCGGCGCCGGCGGTTCGCTGGTGACGAACAATGCCACCGCGCTCGCCGCGGATCCGGGCGGCGACCTCTGGCTCGCGACCATGGATGACGCCTCGGGCTCGAGCGAGGTCGTGCTGCGCCGCAAGCGCTTCGGGGTCGACTGGGGAACGCCAATCCCGCTCACGAACGAGCCCGGCCTCTCGAGCTCCCCGGCGCTCGCGATCGATCGCTCGGGTCGCCGGGTGGTGGCGTGGTGGGACACGCGCGACGGCAACTCGGAGATCTACTACGCGTGGTCGCCGCCGGGGGGATCGTTCGGTCCGGCGCGCCGCGTGACCCAGAATGGCGCGTTCTCGCAGTTGCCCACCGTGGCCTGGACGGCCGACGGCCGGATCGCGCTCGCTTGGACCGATGGCCGCGATGGCGGCTCGACGATCTACGCGCGGGTGTTCGCTCCCGACCAGGAAGCGCTCAAGGCCGACGTCCGGGTGTCCTATCCCGAAGGCTTCGCAATCCTCACGAACTCCGGTGCGCCCACCATCGCCACCGCGGGCAACCGCGTCGTGATCGCCTACCAGGAGCGCATCGCGGGCGTCGACGAGGTCAAGGCGTGCGTCGACAGCGGTGCGGTGTGGACCGTCCCCCGCTACGTGTCCGTGACGGACGGCTTCACCAGCAACCAGGCGACGCTGGCCGCCGACTCGGACACGTCGGCGTGGCTGTTCTGGCGCGACAATCAAACGTCCATGAACGAAATTCGTCGCGCGCGCTGGTCCCGCCTCAGGGGTTGGGACCTCGGCTTCGACTCCGCCTATCGCAGCGCCCAACCGCTGGACTCCCCGCGTGCGGTGACCGACGCGCGCGGCGACGTGCACCTCCTGGTGCGGCGCACGAACACATCCGGGCTCACCGAGCTGGTCGAGACGGTGTGGCATCGCGCGAACGACGTGTGGGACGCGGGGCCGTCCCTGCTCCAGAGCTTCAAGGACGAGCAGCTCGGCGGCACCGCGTTCCTGATCGATCCGCTCGGCCGCACGCACGTGGTGTGGCTCGCCATCGCGAGCAACGGGCGCCGCCTGCGCGAGATCGTTCATGCCGCGCCGGCGAGCGCGCCGGTGGCCGTCCCGAGCGCCGGCGCGCCCGCGCTCGCGCGCGCGGAGCCCGCGCCGAATCCCGCGCGCGGACGCGTCGCGCTCGCGCTCGACACCGCCTCCCCGCGTCCGCCCGGCACGCGCGCGCTGTTGGTCAACATCGCGGGCCGCCGCATCGGCGAACTCGACGCCGCCGGCACGG